>JAGDBQ010000014.1 GCA_017958985.1 Bacteroidales bacterium | reverse complement strand
CGGTTACGACGCTTTCGCCTTCGTCAAATCCCTGCCTCACGTGATAAGGCTTCCAGCCTACCCGCTTGCAGGCCTCTTCGTCTTCGGCCAGGCCCCAGGGCAGCGGATATCCGAATGTTCCCATCCTGTCCTGTTTCACATAATAGCCGCAGAGATTCATCAGTGCGAGGTTCATAAACCGACCGATGGCGACATTGGCCTCTTCGTTGATCTGTCCCTGCCCGCAATCTATCCCCAGTTGCCTGGCAATTGGTCCGTTGATCCAGCAATATGGTGCCCAGGCGTGAGTACTGGATAGAGTGCGGCGGAAATTACCTTCTCCAAGACCTTTGGTAATCGCGATGAGGACAGGCATATATTCAGGCTTACAGCCCGCCATCACGGCGTTGACGGCGACGTGCCAGGCCTTTGTATCCCTGTGGGCGACCGGCAGCACCGCTACGGTCTCATCGTATCCGTATGGAGTATACTTCAGGAACTCGGACACTTTTTCAAAGGTAGGAGGCACGATCGGAAGGCCGTCCGTCCAGTTCTGCTTCCGGAAATAATCGTCAATCTCCTCGAGCGTGCCGTAGAAAACATCGTCACGTATATCACCGTTCCCGACCTTCTCAGCCTGAGCCGTCTCATCGGCAGTTATAGGCGAGGTAAGGGCCTTCACGATCTGTGGCCAGAGGATTTCACGGGTATTCTTCAGCAATGTTTCTTCCGAATCAGCAGCGAAAGCACCGGGATACTGCGCCACACGCATCACCGGGACTCCATTGTTGCGGGCCGTATACTTTGCCTGGTCAGAGAAACCCGGACCGGCGATGATGACGGACGGTATCCCGAGATGCTCGGCAGTGATGCACGAGCCTGTCTCCTTCGGGGTGCAGAGACCGCAGCCACCGTTACCGGAAATGACGGCATCCACCTTCATATCCTGAAGTTTACGTTTGAATTCTTCATTCTGCTTCCTGGTGACTCCAGGGACAGGATATGGACCGGAATACCCGATCTCATCCAGCAGCAGGACCTTTGCCGAAGGGTAATTTTCAAGGATCAGGCGCTTGATCTCAGGGTGAGTGACTCCCGTCATAAAGCTGACACCGACGACAGCTATAGTCTTCCCCTCCAAGGTCTTGAGCCTCGGAGCCTGGATGATCATACCGACATTGGTCCGACCTACCGGAGACACTACTGCATAGGCCGGAACAGATGAAGGCTTGGCCGGCGCAGGCTTTACCTTCACGGCTGCTTTCGGGACCTCCGTATTCTGATACTCGATGCGGCAGGTCTCGTCACACACAATCCTGTTGCCCTGGGCCGAAGCAACGACGCTCAGGCAGAGGGAAAGAAGCAGAACCAATATCCTTCTCATACAATCAGTAAAGCCTGGCTACCACTTGTCGTAGTGGATATTCTCGGGCTTCCATTTGTCCTTGGGCTTGTCTTTGCCCCCTGGATACCCGATGGGAATGATGCAGTATGGCTTGACGTTGTCCGGCAGGCCAAGTGCTTCGATGGTGGGATTCATCCTTTCGTCATAAGGATAGCAGGCGGTCCAGACCGCTCCGAGACCCAGGGATTCGACCGCGAGGAGGAGGTTCTCCGAAGCGGCGGCACAGTCGGCCGTCCAGTTCCTGTTCGTCCCACCTAATTTGTTCGTGGTCTTGCCGCACACGACAATCACCACCGGAGCCTTGGCTATCATCTTGTTGAAGCCGGTGGCAAGTTTATCCTTCACAGACTGTTCCCGGATCACGACGAAGCGCCAGGGCTGGCTGTTCATTCCGGAAGGCGCGGCCATAGCCGCTCTGAGGATGGTTTCCACCTGTTCCTCGGAAACAGGCTGGTCCGTATAGGTCCGGACGCTTTTCCGGGAGAAGATGTTGTCCAGGACGGCCTGGCTGCGGTCCTGGTCTTGGGCAAATCCTGCAACGGACACCATAGTCATAATGATAACAAGCGAAATTTTAATCAGTTTCATTTACCGTATTTCTTATAGAATGTTTCCAAACTCTTCTTGAACTCTGGAATAAACTTCTTCGTATATTCGTCACCCTGAAGATACTCGATGATCTCTCCAGATTCGTACTTCTCGCGAAGTCCCTTAACATAGTCGCGGCATTCCTGCTTTGTGTCCTCATAGTCATCGAGCAGCCATTTGTCGCCTGATTTTTCCATCTTGATACAGCGATTCTGGAAATAATCACCGGCAGAGTCATCTTCTTCGAACTTCATTCCGACCTGGATGTCCGCCAGCGCGTGTCCATCGCCTGTCAGGGTGACCTTTTCAACCTTGAAGACAGGGAAGCCTTCCTGCCCTGTAACGAAGTAGTAGAGCCATTCGCTCTCGCCGATTTCTCCATAAGCGCCGTCAGGTGCCGCGAACGCTTCGTCCACTGCCCTGAAATATTCTTTCGTCATATATTGTTCGGCATCTTCGCTGATCCCGTGGTCAGGGATATAGTTGCACAGATCCAATGCAACTGAAGAGAGTTCGGCGGTAGCGTCCTTACCTCCTACGAGAAGGCTTCTGGCCTCATCGGAGATATAAGGCAGGATTGCATCGTAAGGAACTGTGAATGAAGGGGCTCCGATATATCTGGGGCCAATTTCGTAATATGTATAAGAGAACACCAGGCCGGTGTCGGAAGGGCAGGGAGCGTTTACCGGGAGAGGGATTTCATCCTCTACTTCAAGCTCATCGAACAGCTCTGAAGGGCCCACCTCGAGATACTCGCAAAGGCCTCTTTTCAGGATAGGCTGGATACGCTTGGTGTCAAAATCTTGCGCGAAGAATCTGTCGAAGAGGCTTCCATCATCCTTTTTGAAAGTATAGCTGGTGGTACTGTAATTGTCGTTCGGCATTCCAGGCTGATGATCCGCGACATCCATAGTGAATACGACCAGGTCGTCGCTTTCGAAAGCCTTGTCGACGGAAACCGACAGGATGGCTTTTTCAGGGATATAGTCTTCAGTCATTTCTTCGACCGCTTCCTTGGCCAAGTCCTGAAGCTGATTCACGGTGTTCGTAAAATAATATTGCACCAAAGCCTTTGAATCTGACTTGTTTCCTTTGAAAGAAGGATATGCTCCGTCGTT
>JAGDBQ010000115.1 GCA_017958985.1 Bacteroidales bacterium | reverse complement strand
TCTTTCCCGCAACCGACAAGGAGCACGCCCAGCAGGGCTGCAAGTAAACGGATTGTTTTCATATTGCTATAGTTTGATTGATAATCCTACCAGGAAGATGCGCGGTCTGAAGCTGGCGAAGAATTCGTTCCCTATGGATTTGAAGTAGAAACTCCTGCCGGGCGTATCGGTCAGGTTCTCCCCACGGATATAGGCTTCCCATCTGGGAAAGACCAGCGCGATACGTCCATCCAGTCGGAGGTGGAAAGGCTCCCGGAGTGAATTGTCTTCATTCCACCAGATGGGGCCGTCCCCCTTGGCGCCCGAATCCACTTCCAGTTGACAACCTGTCAACTGGAAACTGTAACCGGCACTGATGTAGAGCGTATTCCGGGGAACATAGGGAATATGGTTCCCCGCGTAGTCGTGGTTACCGTCATCATACCGGATGAATCGCGCATCGCACCAGGACGAGGAGAGGTGCGCACGGAAATGGTCCGGAGTCCAGTCCAGCTCCGCCTCGATGCCTTTGTTCCGGCTGCGACCGGCGTTGGTCATCATCCTACCTGTGGACATACCCGGAGGGAAAACAGTCAGCTGCTGGTTCCTCACGGCGAGATAATAGGCCGACAGTTCCGCCCTCAGATCCTTTTTCCGGAAGCGGGTGCCAAGTTCAACATTCCAGGCCGTTTCGGGATCGTACTGCGTGTTGTCGGCCGAAACCGATACGATAGGCCTGTCCAGATAGACACCCAGGTCTTTCATAAGAGAGTTCATCATCTCGTTCTGCAGGATGTCAGAGAATATCTGCGTGTTGAAGCCGCCGGCGCGATATCCTTTCGACACGGTGGAATAGAGCGAAAGCTTGTCTGAAGCCCGATACAGGACGGACAGTTTGGGAAGGACTTCGAAAGCCGCTTGATGACTTCGCCCCCTATAGGGCACCGAGAAGGCTTTGTCGGCTTTCATAGTCGGGACAAAACGATAGTGGAGGCTCGCCAGACAGTCATAATCCATCCTGCTCCCTTCATAGTCCAGCCGGAGCCCTGCCGTGATCATCCATCTTCCTCGGGTAAAGACCGATTCGTGGAAAAGGGCCGTATTCCAGGCTCCGATCAGGAAATCGGAATCCACGGGGAATTCCGGGTCGGGGATGGCAAGATAACCGATATCCGCCGGAATATGGCTGTTGGCATTGTCCAGTATGAGCCGCTGGATGCCGTCCTGCTTGAAAGTCACGGGTGCACCCAGATGGTTGAGCTTGTACAAGGCAAAAAGGCCGGTCTGAGGCTGCCAAGCAGCATTACCATCATTCCGCCGGAACCGGATTTCGAGCGTTCCGGCACCACTCAGCTGCTTTTGCTGCAGGGTGAAGATGGATTCGGGCGTATAATCCTGGTCCATCCGCATATCGTCGGCAAGCAACTGTATGGAGGCGGAGGCATCGGCTATCACAGCCTCGCCAAACCACCTTGCGTTCATACCATCGATAACTGATATCCGTTGATAGCTTCCTTCGTCATTGTACGAAACCGGCAGAAGCTGACCGTCCTTCCAGAGGGCATAGGCGAAGCCTCCCTCGCTGGACATGCTGGTCCAGAGCGTATTGCTGAAACAGAACCGGTCTCGGGACGGCAGTTCCCATCTCCAATGCGCGCTGATGCCGTCATAAGGGTCGCAGTTCCGCTTTTTGTATTCGTTGGGGAAGAAGCCATCTCCATGCCGGAAGGATGCCGCAATGATATGGTTTCCTAAAGGAATAACGGTACCGGCGCGTAGTGTAGATGCGCTGCCGTATTCCAGATGCAGGTCGATCCCGGAAACGTCGGATGGCGCGACCGATTGCAGCGACATCACTCCTCCCATCGCGTTCCTGCCATACAGCGTCCCCTGAGGGCCTCTGACCATCGTCACGTTCCGGATACCCTCCCAGTCGAAATCATAGGCATTCTTGTCCACTACCGGGATTCCATCCAGATAGAGGCCCATCGCGGGATTCTCCATCCGGGAGCCAAGGCCGCGCAGATAAATGGTGGACGTCAGGGATGCTCCGTAGGCCGGAATATGCAGTCCCGGTAAGATTCCGCTCATCATATTGGGACGATAAGTGCCTCTTCGATAGAGTTCCTCCTTTCGGATTATGGAAATGGGAGAGGCGATCCTGTCAGGCGAGACGACCTCTTTAAGGGCAGTGACGGATGCCGGTTGCAACAGGGTATCCTGCACTTCAGAAGCGTTAATCGCCCAAAGAGATATGAAGACGGCGGCGAGCATTGCAGGTGCAAAGTTCTACAATTAAAACTGGAATATTTAGAACTGCTTATGCCTGAAATAGGATTATCCTTGCATCCGTCTGGCTCCTCATTTTTGGAGATGTGGCAGAATGTGGCTATCTTGATGCCTATAAATCGATATCCAATGGTTCCTGTAGGTTCTCTCATAATGATGGCAGTCGATGCCGTCCTGGGCTTTGCCATTCCCATCTGCCTGTCCATATATCTGATCCGTAAGCACGGTGCCAGGCTGTCTACCATCCTTATCGGTGCCGGGACATTCATCCTGTTCGCCCTGGTTCTGGAGAGCATAATGCACCAGCTGGTCCTGAAGGGGCCGCTCGGAGCATCCATCATGGACAAAACCATCCGGTATGCCATTTATGGCGGACTGGCGGCCGGAGTCTTTGAAGAAACCGGCCGTTTCCTCTCAATGAAGTTCCTGATGAAAAAGGAACCTACCGCGCCGCTTCCCGGCATAGCTTACGGTACCGGGCACGGAGGTGTAGAAATGCTCATCCTCTTCGGCATAACGATGATCAACAACCTGGTGATTTCGACTCTGATCAATTCCGGGCAGACAGATATCCTTTTCTCCAAGGTTCCGGATGAAGCCGTCGCACAGTTGCAGACTCAGCTGGATCAGTTGCAGACAATCGGAGTCGGGGCCTTGCTCATCGGTCTTTGGGAGCGTTTCTCCGCCCTTATACTCCACCTGGGCCTTTCCCTGATGGTTTGGACAGCCGTCCGCAAAGGTGGTAGATGGTTATGGCTGTTCCCCGCAGCCATCGCCCTCCACGCCCTTGTCGATGCCGGAGCCGTAATGCTCCATCAGTCGACCGGAATGGTTCCGCTCGAGCTCATAGTCATGGCTGAAGCCATTGCCGTCGCCGCTATCGGTTATATGCTTGCAAAGAAATTGTGGACGCCCGAGACACCGTAAGCCTGCTTATTTCCCTGGCTTCAGGATCATAAAGATTACGGCGGCGACACAGATGGCTATTCCTATGGCTATCTGGGTTGTCATAGCCTCTCCGAACAGGAGCGTCCCGATCAGGATCGCCGTAAGTGGTTCGAATACGCCCAGGACTGCCGTCTTCGTGGGACCGATAAATCGGGAAGACATAGCCAGGGTGAGCATGGAAATCATCGTGGGGACGATGGCCAGGCCGATGAGGTTCCCCCAATCAGGAGCGGTGTCGATACCCTCGAGCATATTCCCGCCTTGGAATGCACGTATCACAGCGAACAGAAGGGCTCCTGTTACCAGCGAATAAAGGGTCAGGGTATGCTCCGAAACATTCCTGATGCGCTTGCTCCGGTTGACGATAACCAGATAGAAAGAATAGCACAAGGCAGACCCGATGGCCAGCAACACTCCCGGAACCCGTATCTGGGCATTGCCTGAAGGGGCGGAGAGGAGGACGATTCCCGCAAAGGTCGCCAGGATTGAAATCCAGGTCCTCCAGCTGGGATATATCCTGAGGAAAACCATTATCAGGGCCACGAATACCGGATACAGGTAAATCAGCGTCGTGGCCAGTCCCGAGGGAATATACTCGTATGAGCAGAAGAGCGTGATGCTGCTGCCCGCGAAGAAAAGACCCAAAAGGATCAGAAGGGAGAGTTCGTGGCGTTTTGCCAAAAAGGATTCTTTCCTGAACATCATCAGCATGGACAGGAAGACTGCGGCGAAAGCATAGCGGAAAAAGAGCATTACCATAATGGGTACTCCGCTCTCCATCAAGGCTTTCCCGAAAAGGGGGTTGGTTCCATATGAAACTCCTGCGGCAATGCCGGCAATGTAACCGAACAAGCGTCTTTTGTCTTTATGCAGATCCTTTTTCACGACAAATGCCAAATCCGGAGCGCAAATATACTTATTTTCCGATTTGTTATTGTGGCGGAATGTGGTTATCTTCACGAAAATGATGTTGGTCCTATGGCTTGCAATCCGGATTTCGTTCAGTACATCATCGACCAGTGCTCAGGCGCCGGGGAGATCGCCGTCAAGAAGATGATGGGAGATTACTGCATCTATTGTGACGGTTCCCTCTTCGGCCTTGTCTGTGACAACGGTTTATTCATAAAACCCACATATCAGGGTGCTGCCGTCTTGAAGGAACTGGATATGAGACCTCCCTACCCCGGAGCGAAAGATCATTTCTTCATCGACGATGTGGATGACAGGGAATATCTCACGGCTATCGTTAAGGCAACGGTACCTGCCCTTCCGAAACCTAAGCAAGGGAAGAATCCGATGCTCAAGAAGGAAATACACGTTCCAAAGTCCCTGGACGATGTGATTCCTGCGGAGCTGGTCTGCTCCCAGGCTCTCCGAGCATTCTTCGAGAAGTACTTGGGCGAGGACTTCCGCTACAAGGTCAAGTTCCAGCACTGGCTGCATCAGAATGCCGGGAAAACATACCGGGAGGCCGTTTCATTCTACAGGACGCTGGACTGATAATCTATTGCGATATGAGGAACATATTCGGTTATCTTCTTGGTTTCCTGGTATTTGTCGTGGGTATTCCGGCATTGATGTGGTGGGTGTCGGGGCGGCAGTTCCCGTGGGCTCCGGCTCAGACCTGGGCCATCGTCGCAATCATCCTGATCGTTTCCGGCCTCGCACTGAGCATCTGGTCCATAGTCCATATGAAGAAGGTTGGAGAAGGGAATCCTTTCGATGCCTACAACCATGAGGTGGCTCCCCGCACGAAACACTTGATGACGGACGGGCCGTACAAGTACACGAGGAACCCGATGCTGGCAGGTATCTATATCTACGATATCGGTGTGCTTCTCTGGCTTCAGGGCTGGTGGCCGCTTTTGGTGTTCGCCGTGGAAGTGATCCTGCTCACCCTGCAAGTCAGATCGGAAGAAAAGCGCCTGGAGGCCGATTTCGGCGATGATTACCGGGCCTACAGGCAATCCGTTCCACGGTATTTCCTGAAATAAAGGGTTTCAATTATGTCCATTGCCACGAAAAGTAGCATCGGCAAGCCGTTTTGTAAGGGAAAGATGGTTGCGGCGGAGGTAGTCCCGGAGTACTTTTGCGGAAAAATCGCAAGCTTATGAAACTTTCAGAAAAAATCAAGTCGCTCCGCAAAGGAGCCGGCCTGTCCCAGGAAGAATTCGGGGCGAGGCTCAATGTATCGCGTCAGGCAATCACCAAATGGGAAAGCGGTGAAGGGCTCCCGGATATAGGCAACCTGCTCACTCTGTCACGTATGTTCAATCTGTCGCTGGACGATCTCCTTTCAGAGGAGAAGGCCCTGGCCGAAAAACTCTTCCTGTATGAAAGCCGGGTCGAATACGACATCGATGCATTGATGGACTTCGATATCCACTTAAGCGATGCGGCCGAGGTTTCCGTGAGCGGGAACAGTGGCGAGAAACTGGAAGTGGTCCTCTATTCCAACGAGATTGCCGACCTTTCCCACCTCCTGAAAGTCAGGATCGACAGTGGTGGACGTGGGGCGGATATCGACCTGCACAGACAGGACGGCATAACGAAAACGCTTTGCCGGAAGGCTCTGAACATAGATATACGGCTTCCTCAGCGCTATGTCCGCAAGGTGGAAGTCGCCGCAAGCGTCGGCATATTCAATCTCCGGCATCTTGAATATGAAAAGTTCGAGTTCGGTTCGAAGGCTGAGGAAGTCACGCTTTCCGAAATCTCCGGGAATACCGAACTGGATATCAACAATGATGTCGTCATAAGGGCCGGATCCTTCTCCGGAAGCCTTTCCCTGAACCAACTGAATTCAGTTTCAACCATTTACCTTTCCAAAGACAAGGCGGTAGCTGCACGCTGCAAAGGTATCAGGACCCGCCTGATCTGCGACACGCCGGAAGCGTTCAAGGATGATGCTCCCGACGTCCTCGAACTGAACGGGTTCCACTCCGAACTCTCAGTAATATTCGAACAGTAACGCCCGAATCCTAACAGTAACGCCCGAATCCTGCCGCGGCCGCGCTCAAGGGTGCTTCGGATTGGACCCTTGCGTGAGAATTTAAGCCCTGGTGCGGGGAAAAAGGCCGGAATCGTGCTCAAGGGTGCACTGAAATGGACCCTTGCGCGAGAAAACAGACTCCATGAGCTGGAATACAGGCCTCGCGCATGAATATAAGTCCCGCGCGAGAAAACAGACCCCACGCGCGAGAATCATAATAGTTTGGATAATCGTTGCGGCACTGGAGTTCGTGCCGGGACCCGG
>JAGDBQ010000114.1 GCA_017958985.1 Bacteroidales bacterium | reverse complement strand
TGGTCCATCCCGAAGAGGAAGAACGGCTACGCCGTGCTGTTCGAGGACTGGTTCGAGAAGGATATGGAAGCGATGGTACGCAGGGACCGCAACCACCCGTCAGTCATAATGTGGAGCATCGGCAACGAGGTTCCGGAGCAGGGTTATCCTGACAAGTACTGGATAGGCTACCGGCTGACGGAAATATGCCACTCCCTGGACCCCACCAGGCTCACTACGGTAGGTTCCGACAATCCGTGGGCTTCCGAGCAGGATTTCCGAAACACAGTGGATGTGTACGGGTTCAACTACAAGCCTCACCTCTATGCCATATTCCACGCAGCCAACCCCGGGAAACTGTATTACGGCAGCGAGACGGAATCCACCATCAGCTCCAGAGGAGTCTATATGTTCCCGGTCGGGGAAAGCGTGGAGGCAGCAGAACAGGACTTCCAGGTATGTTCATACGATCTCCACACCGTACCTTGGGGCCAGATTCCTGAGCTTGAATGGAAATACGAGGACGAGAATCCGGAATGCCTCGGAGAGTTCGTATGGACGGGATATGACTACCTCGGCGAACCTACCCCGTACAACACCGACCTCACTATCCTGAGCAACTTCCACGATCCCGCAGCCCTCGAGAAGGCAAAGCAGGAACTCAAGGAAAAGGGCAAGATCTCTTCCCCTGCCAGAAGCTCATATTTCGGAATAATCGACCTCGCCGGATTCCCGAAGGACCGTTACTGGCTATACCAGGCGCGCTGGACGGAAAAGCCTGTGCTTCACGTACTTCCGCACTGGAACTGGGCCGGACGGGAAGGCGGGGTGACCCCTGTGCACGTGTACACCAACTGCGACAAGGCAGAGCTGTTCATAAACGGGAAGTCCCAAGGTGTAAGGGAAAGGGCTGAAGGCCAGTACCGTCTCCGCTGGGACGAAGTGGTTTACGAACCTGGCAAGGTAAAGGTGATTGCCTGGAAGGACGGAAAGAAATATATCGAGAATATCGAGACCACCAAGGCTCCCAAAAAGGTTGCACTCGAGGTCGAGGAGGGCTTCGGCGAGGGCGACCTGTTCTTCGTGGACGTAAGGATAGAAGATAAGAAGGGCCAGATGGTTCCTACTGCATGCAACGAGCTCAGGTTCAAGATAAAGGGGCCCGGCGAAATCGTGGCCGTGGATTCTGGCGACGCTACCTGCCTCACTCCGTTCAGGTCCGACCATATCGCCGCTTTCAACGGCCTTTCGTCGGTGATATTCAGGCCGACCGGCAAGGGCAGGATCGTCCTGACCGCAGAAAGCGACGGCCTCAAGAAAGCCAAAGTCCGCATCCGGAGCAAATAATTGATTATAAATAATATGGATATTATATGAAGAAGGTATTATTGACTATTGTGGCGGCGATATGCTTCCTGGGGGTATCTGGTCAAGAAAAGGTGACCAAGGCGAACTATGCCCTGGCGGAAAGGTTCTCTGCCAAAAAGGTGAACCAGATGGTGTTCTCGACCAGGGTGATGCCGAACTGGTTCCGTGACGGGGACAGGTTCTGGTATGAGTGGAAGACTCCGCAAGGGACCTCATATTATCTCGTGGATCCGGCCAAGGGAACCAGGAGCGAAATATTCGATATGGAGAAACTGGCGATGCAGGTAACGGAGCAGGTCCGCTATCCATTCGATGCCGCCCATATTCCTATGAGGAACCTCAAGTTGAAGGAAGACAGGTACTTCCATTTCGACATCGTGTCCGGACTGAACAAAGACAAGGACACGACGTACTTCCGGTATGACATCGTCACCCACAAGCTCGACACGGTCGGAAAGGAGAAGAAGAAGTATCCGATGTGGGCAAGCGTCTCCCCCGACGGTAAGGTGGGAGTGTTCGCGAAGGGTTCGAACCTGTGGATAATGGACTCCACCAACCTTCGGAAGGCCGCCGTCAACGAGAAGGATACCACCCTCGTGGAATATAAGCTGACGACCGACGGCATCCGTCAGTTCGGCTACGGCTACGGCAACTACACCGGCGACACTGAGAAGGACAGCACCAAACGCCATAATCCCGGGCACATCGTCTGGTCGCCCGATTCCAGGCATTTCGCCACGATGAAATGGGATATGCGCAAGCTCAGCGACCTCTGGGTAATCAATTCCGTCAAGGGCAAGCGTCCGGAACTGGAGACCTACAAGTATCAGATGCCTGGCGAAGCAGGGCCTAAGGGATACCTGCTGATGTTCACTCTGGATGGACTCAAGGCCACTTCAAAGGAGATCAAGTCGCAGGCCTTCAAGGACCAGGAGGTGAATTTCCTGAACGCAAAGCATTTGGCGAAAGACAATTACCTGGACTACCGTACGAGCAAATGGCTGGGCGATGACAGCGGATTCTACCTGGTCAGGCAGAGCCGCGACCTCAAGAGGCTGGACCTCTGCTGGGTGGGAGTCGGCGCCGATTCCACGAAGACCATCATCTCGGAGAGGGAAAGGACATACATTGAATACCGGAACCCTGTACTTGTCAAAGGCGGCCGCCAGCTGATCTGGTGGTCCGAGCGCAATGGATGGGCCAACCTGTACCTTTATGACAGCGACGGCAACCTCCAGAGGGCCCTTACGGACGGAGCTTTCCACGTGGAAGACGTGCTGGGAGTCAACGAGAAGGAAGGATATGTGCTCCTGAGCGCCTGCGGAGTCCTGAAGGACGAGAATCCTTACCAGATGCATACCTTCCGGGTTCCGCTCGCAGGCGGAAATCTTTCCCACCTCGACATGGACGACATGGATGTGCTCTCGACCGCCAGCGACGATGCCCGGTACTTCGTGGCGAATTATTCCAGGGTGGATTGCGGACCTGCCGTGGCCCTGTACGAGGCGTCCGGAAAGAAGGTGATGGACCTGGGGACGGCCGACCTCAGCCTGCTGCTCGAGGCGGGATACAAGTTCCCGGAGAGATTCAAGGTCAAGGCCGCCGACGGTGTGACCGACCTCTACGGAGCTATGTACAAGCCTTATGACTTCGATTCCACGAAGGTCTATCCTATCTGCGACTATGTGTATCCCGGACCTCAGGTGGAGGCCAACAACATATCCTGGAGCAAGGGTTTCACCAGGACCGACAGACTCGCGCAGCTGGGTATCATAGTTATCACCGTGGGCAACCGCGGAGGTCACCCGAACCGCTCGAAGTGGTATCACAACTATGGTTACGGCAACCTTCGTGACTATGGTCTCGAGGACCAGAAATACGCGATCCAGCAGCTTGGTGCAAGATATCCGTTCATCGACCTGGAGAGGGTCGGGATCCACGGGCATTCAGGTGGCGGATTCATGAGCACCGCGGCAATCCTGAAATATCCTGATTTCTTCAAGGCGGCGGTTTCCTGCGCCGGCAACCACGACAACAGCATCTACAACCGCTGGTGGAGCGAACAGCACCACGGAATCCTGGAGAAGGTCGACAAGGGCGATACCACGTTCGTATATTCAATATCCACCAACCAGGAGCTGGCGAAGAACCTGAAGGGGCACCTTATGCTCGTCCACGGAGATATCGACAACAATGTGCATCCTGCCAATACCATCCGCGTGGTGAATGCGCTGATCAGGGCCAACAAGCGTTTCGATATGCTGATCCTTCCTGGGCAGCGCCACGGCTTCGGGGATATGAACGA
>JAGDBQ010000113.1 GCA_017958985.1 Bacteroidales bacterium | reverse complement strand
TCCCGTACGCTCGTAGGCCTTCGAGGCCGAGTACATCCACTTCCCTGCGTGCTCGCCCTGCCATCCGCCCTTGCCCTGGGCAATCATTTCAGGCGAGAACACTTTGATCGCGTAACTGTCCGGACTGTTGATGTACTGTGCCAGACGGCCGTCGTATCCGGCATCCACTGCGTGGCCGAGCATACCACCGACCACTATGCTGAGAATTACGTTAAGTATCATTGTATGAGATGTTTGTTAGCGGAAAATACTCATTGCCTGTACGCAGGCGCGGGCGTCGTGCATAGGGAACATCCTGAACGCCGTCGTGTCCACGGTATCGTTGAGATGGTCCTTGATGTAGTCCCATATACGGAGAGCGTAGTCGGCACCGTCGGTGCAGGACTGGTATTTCCAGGCACAGAGGTTGGCGGTCATCGCCTCCGCCTGTACCCAAGGCTCCATCTGGGAGTCTATGTTCCCATCGGTATCCTTGCCGTAGGCGACGTATCCTTCTCCGGTAAGTCCGTCCATTCCGGACTTGTACAGCCGCAGGCAGGTTTCCTTCACGCGGTTGATCTCGTCGATGTCACGGATCGCATAAGCGGCATCCAGGACCGACCAGGAGGCTTCGAGGTCCAGGCCGAAGAGGCATCCCTGCTGGGCCGGGACCCAGTTCTTGGACGCGGAGAGTTCCAGGTGGCCTGTCGCCGGATTGAAGAATTTGGTCAGTATCGTATCCAGCAGGCCGGAGATGACTTCGCGGAGCGATTCGTCCTTCCATACCCTGAACATATTCGAATATGCCTCCAGGAGGAAAATGTGGGAAAGAGCCACCTTGCTCTCGTCCTTCGGGGTGAAATCCCTCGCGAGGGTCTCGAAATATCCGCCCGAAACCGGGTCGCGGAATTCCTTCTCCACTATCTTGAATATGTTCACGACCTGCTTCAAGGCTTCCTCGTCCTTGACAGCCCCGTAGAATTCGCTCAGGGCGTAGATCGCCAGGGCCTGGTTGGCCAGATGGGCGTCGGTATCCAGTTTCTCGCCCCAGGAATCGACCGAGGTGTATGCTCCGCCGTATTTGTGGTCCAGGAAATGCTGCACGAAATAATCCTTGGCGTTCATAGCCGGAATCAGGTATTCCTTCTTCCTGAAACGCCTGTATGCATTCGAGAACGCCCATAGTATCCTGGCGTTCAGCTGCTCTTCGCGTACGTCCTCCTTGTTGTAGAAAGCCCCGCGGGGATCCTGCATCGCCGCCCAGAACTTGAGGATGTCCCATTCGAGGACTTTCCGCACTTCTTTCATCAGAGTATCTGTCCTTCCCGTCATAATCTATGTTATTTAGAATGAATATAAACTGTTAGAGTGTTTTCAAGTGGATGTTGCGCCAGCGGACCTTGATCCCGCCGCCATCGTGGATCTGGAGGCAGATCCTGCCGTGCCCCTTCCCGATCTTTGCGTCGGTGAGGTCGGTCATCGGCTCTCCGTTGAGCCAGGACTGCAGGCGGTCGCCTTCCAGGCGGATGCGCATAGTATTCCATTCGCCGTACTTGAGGATTCCTTCCTTCTCTTCCGGAATCTGGTACAGCCAGCCGCGGCCGTAAGATTCATAGACACCCCCGGTGTCGCAGTTCGGAGGAGCTACCTCGACCTGCCAGCCGTTCACCTTGACACCTTCGGGGACAACCGAGCGGATGAATACTCCCGAGTTGCCCTCGGCCTCCTGCTTGAATTCCAGGGTCAGGTCGAAATCGTCGTAATACGCTTCCGTTCCCAGGTAGCCATAGGCCTTGTCCGGGCCGCTCTCGCAAACCAGGCAGCCTTCTTCGTCGACATACCAGAGTTCGGTTCCGTACTTGATCCAGCCGGAGAGGTCGGTGCCGTTGAAGAGGTCTTTCTCAACCGGCTCGGCAGCAGGCAGTTCCTTTATCTTGATATTCCTGAACCAGGCCGGATAGCCGTGGTCCTGGAGGCAGATGTGTCCGGTAGGAGACATTCCGTATTCGGTGCATTCCGCCCACTTGCCGGCAGCCTTGCGGGCCTGCCAGTCGGCGCTCCAGGCGTCGAATTCCACGGTGACCTTGCCGTTGAGCAGGTAGGTGACGTGGCCGTTGTCGAAGATGATCTCGGACTGGTTCCACTCGCCCGCAGGCTTGAGGTCCCTGGTCTCGAAATCGGGGACATACATCGCGTAGTCCACAGCGCAGCGCTGCCAGGGCTCCAGGACGTAGCCGTCGTTCATCTCGGTGAAGTTGTCGTCATCGATGAGCTGGTATTCAGGTCCCGTGACATAAGGGACGTCGAAGCAGTTGCGCTCCACCACGTGGTACATCATACCGCTGTTGCCGCCCTTGCTGATCTTCCACTCCCACTTGAGGTCGAAGTTGGAATATTCCTTGTCGGTCACTATGTATCCGTTGGCATCGCTGCCCTCTCCCAGAGCCTGTATCGTTCCGTCCTCGACGGTCCAGGGGCCGGTAAGGGTATCTCCGTTGTAGTCCCTCCAGCCGTCCATCGTGCTGCCGTCGAAGAGCAGCTGCCACCCGTCGGCTTTTTCCTTGGAAGTGAGTACGTTCTGCTTCGGAGAGCAACCAACCGCCAGGAGCACCGCCATAAGCGCGGCTCCCAGCCAAATGATCATCTTTTCCATATCAATCAAGTAATATTCAGATATCCATCAGACAGCCAGAAGCCCAACGATGAGGAAAAACAGGATTACGAGCAGCACGACCGAGACTATGATGCATCCGCATCCCAGTTCGATACCCCTTTTAGCCCCTTCGGTAAATCCTTTGTCTCCTTCTCCGCTGTGGGAGAACAACAGGCCGATCATTCCGCCGACCAGCGCGCAGATAAGAATGAATTTCAGCATAGTGAACAAATTTAATTCTTATCTTTGTAAAAACCGAAAAAAACTCAATCATTGGATATGTTCCCTAAAGAAACCTACATCGCCAGGAGGAAGACCCTGCTGGAGAAAATGTCGTCGTGCGCTCCTGAAGGGAAGCGCGGAATCGTCTTGTTCATCGGCAACGTGGAAGCTGCGGCCCAGTACAAGGACAACGCTTACAAGTTCCGTCAGGACTCGTCCTGGCTGTACTATTTCGGAATAGACGAGCCCCGCTTCGCCGCCGTGATCGACCTCGACGGAGGGGAAGAGACCATATTCGCGGATGACGTGGAAATCGGGGACATCATCTGGATGGGGCCTCAGCCGACGGTGGCTTCAAAGGCTGCCCTGGTCGGGGTCGGGAGGTCCGCTCCTTACGGGGCGGTGGAATCCGTGGTCGGCAAGGCTGTCGCCGCCGGCAGGAAGGTGCATTTCCTCCCTCCTTCCAGATATTACAATACGATGAAGCTGTCCGCCCTCCTGGGCATTCCTGAAGCAGAGATCCCTGCAAAGGCTTCCGAGGAACTCGTAAAAGCGGTCATTTCGATGAGGCTTGTCAAGGAAGATTGCGAGATCGCCCAACTGGACGATGCGGGTGCCCTCGGACAGGAGATGCACACGGTAGGACGCGAGAATATCCGCCTCGGCATAATCGAGCAGGAGATAGTGGGCAAGATGGAGGCCTGCACCCTTGCGAAGGGATGGGGCGTCTCGTTCGCGACCATCCTCACCCAGCACGGCGAGATCCTCCACAACCACGGGCATCACAACATTGTCGAGCCGGGCAGGCTGATGGTGATCGACGCTGGTGCCGAGAACGATATGCATTACGCTTCCGACTACACCAGGACCTACCCTACTT
>JAGDBQ010000112.1 GCA_017958985.1 Bacteroidales bacterium | reverse complement strand
CACCAAGATTACCGTCACCGGCGACAAGAACACCGGTGCAGTAACCTGCGGTAACGTGGCCAGGGTCGGTTCTGTAGCTGGTTACAACGTAGCGAGCCTGATCGACTGCAAGGCCGGCGGATCCGTCAACGGTACCGCCCTTACCGAGGCCAACTTCGCTACCTTCATCCAAGGTAGCGGAAGCTCAGGCACCGCCACCGGAACCACCTTTGCAAAGTAGTACTGCAAGATTGTATCTAAGAAGAAAGCCTCAAAGTCCTGTGACTTTGGGGCTTTCCTTTTTTTTTGCTATATTCAGACCATGAACGCACCCTTGATGATCTCCCTTCTCGCCTTGTTGGCGACGGCCGTTCCCGACGGCGGCGACAGACTGATAAAGAACTTCCAGGAACCTCCCCGCGCTGCCAGGCCGTATGTATGGTGGCACTGGATGGACGGCGAGGTTTCTCCCGAAGGCATAAGGAAGGACCTGGAATGGATGGATGCCATCGGCATCGCAGGCTTCCACCAGTTCGACGCCGGAGGCGTGAATATGCCCAAGGCAGCGCCTTTCAAGCGTCCATACCTGTCCGACAGCTGGAAGGAAGTTTTCCGTTTCGCCGTATCCCTTGCGGATTCGCTGGGGATGGAGATGGCGGTAGCCAGCGCACCGGGCTGGAGTAGCACCGGAGGGCCCTGGGTGAGCCAGGAGGACGCAATGAAGAAGCTGGAATGGCAGACGGTCGACGTAGACGGTGGAAAGCTTGCTCTGCAGCTACCTGCTCTCCAGAAGGTTACAGGCCCATACAGGGACATTCCCCGGGGGCAGGAACACGTGAAGATCGATCCCTACGGCTATGATGTCGCCGTAATAGCCGTGAGGCTGAGCGATGCGGACAAGAGCCTTCGGGAACTGGGTGCCAAGGTCGATGTCTCCGACAGTGTAATAACCGTGGCTTTCCCCCGAAAGACCCAGGTACGCGCCCTTACGCTACGGAGTTCCATAACCGGATCCCGGACACATTCCGGCGATATCCCCTGCCCTCACGAGCTCCAATCCAGCTCCGATGGCAATAAGTGGAAGACTGTCTGCAAACTCCCTCTTCCGGTCCTGGAATATGCTACGGTCAATATTCCCGCCACGAAAGCCCGGTATTTCCGCGTGAAAGGCCCGGGGCTGAAGTCCCTTGAGCTCTTCACGGTTCCCCGTATCGAGCGGGTGGAGGAACGGAACGGTTCAGCCTATCCGTTCGATGCCTGGAAATATACCACGGAAGCCGTCCCGGCTGCGTTCTGCGCCAAGGAAGAAGACGTCGTGGATCTGAGCGCCCATATGGATGCTGACGGCCATCTGACCTGCACTCTCCCGAAAGGGAGGTGGCGCATCTGGCGCTTCGGTGCCTCGCTTACCGGAAAGATGAACCATCCCGCCTCCCCCAACGCCACCGGGCTGGAGGTTGACAAACTGAATCCAGGCGCCTGGGAGCGCTACTTCCAGCGCTATCTCGAAATGTACAAGGAGGCTGCCGGAGGTATGCTGGGCCCAAAGGGTATCACTCACCTGCTTATCGACAGCTATGAGGCCGGACCCGAAACCTGGACCCCTGCACTGGCCGGCGAATTCAAGGCCCGCCGGGGATATGACCTGCTGCCCTGGCTGCCCGTTTTGACCGGACAGATCATAGGCAGTACAGACAAAAGCGAACAGTTCCTGAGAGACTGGAGGAAGACTCTGTCCGAGCTCTTCGAGGAGAATTACCAGCGCGTAGGCGATATCATCGCTGCCTTCGGGATGAAGGGCACCTACATAGAATCCCACGAATACAACAGGGCCTTCCAGGGCGACGGAATGGCGGTCAAGAAGAACGCCACGGTGCCGATGTCCGGTATCTGGATGACGAACAGCCTGAGCGGATCGCTGCCGGCAACCGCCATCAGCGACATACGCGAAAGCGCTTCCGTTGCCCATATATATGGCAAGGCCATTGCCGCGGCTGAATCCTTCACCGTCAACGGCGACGGGAAACGCGCATATACCTATCACCCGGGGAATATCAAGATGGTGGCTGACATCGCGCTTGCCAGCGGCCTCAACCGCTTCGTAATCCACGACAGCGCCTCACAGCCTTCGGACGACTACCTGCCCGGCCTGGCCCTGTTCCGCTACGGGCAATGGTTCCATCGCAACGAGACCTGGGCGCCATATGCCAAGGTATGGACGGACTATCTCGCAAGGAGCTGCTCGATGATGCAGACCGGCAGCAACGTAGCGGACCTGCTGCTTTTCTACGGAGAAGATACCAACGCAACCGGACAGTATGGAGGAGAAAACCTTTCCGACCTCCCCAAAGTGCCGGCCGGGTTCAATTTCGACTACGCCAACCCAGACGTACTCCTGAACGCGGTGAAGCCGGAAGGCAGTTGCCTGGTGACGGACAGCGGCCAGCGCTACAGGGTGCTGGTCCTCGGAGGCTTATGCCGGAAATATATGTCCGATGAGATCCTGGCGCGGGTCGAAGCCATCAAGGCTGCCGGAGTCCCGGTATGCTTCGAGGACGAACTGCCCGCGACTGTATCCGCCCTTGGCATAACCCCTGACGTTGTCCTGGACGGGCCGACGGACGGCATCTGGAACGAAGGTTTCCTGTTCGGAGGAGATATTCCTAAGAACAGCCGGGGTTATGACAACACTATCGCAGGCATCCAGTTCGTCCACCGGACCGACGGTACGATGGATTTCTACTGGCTCGGCAACTTCACCGGGAAAGAGTGGCGCGGCAAGGTCCGCTTCCGCGAGGGAGGCCCATATGCTGCCCTGTTCAACGCAGAAGACGGCTCGATGTACCGCATCCCGCGCCAAGGCGACTGGGTGGAGCTGAACCTGAAAGCCGGGGACGCCGTTTTCGTCGTGCTGACCGGCAAACCCCTGGACCTGCCCGAGGCCAGGCCGGAATACAAGGCTTCCGAAATAATGCCTCTCGAGCGCTGGTGGGATGTAGAGTTCCATCAGAAAGGCGGAGAGAGTGCACGGGAAACTTTCTCCGAACTGAATGACTGGACAAGTAATTTCGGGGATCCCGTCGTCCGCTATTTCTCGGGAACGGCTCACTACAGTTCGGTGTTCACCGTCCCTGCAGGGGCCCTCGACGGCCTTGAGGAAGCCCGTATCGACCTGGGCACTGTCCACGTAATGGCTGAATTGATAGTCAACGGCCACAACGCCGGTGTCCTTTGGCGCGAACCATTCCTCAGCCCGGACCTCCTGCCCTGGCTGCACGAAGGGGATAATGATATCGAAGTGAATGTCACGAACCTCTGGGTCAACCGCATGATCGGAGACCGCCAGAAAGGCGAAGCTCCGGTGACCCAGGTCCGTCGTTTCTACAACGCCGGAGACGAGCTGCTGCCTTCCGGACTGCTCGGTCCGGTGAGGCTGGTAGGCTACAGATAGGCCGGAGAAGAGGATTACTTCTTGCGGAGGAAGAACTTCCGGCAAAGTTTTATGAACGGTTTCAACGGCCACGGGAGCAGGGCGCGCTCGGCTTCCTGGATCTTTTCGCGGACCGGAATCGCCTGCGGGCAATGTTGTTCGCACTTGCCGCACTGGATGCATTGGGAGGCGAATGACGGCTGGGCAGCCATGGCGACCGCCTGGAAATACTGAGCCCGTCCTGACAGCTTCGATTCCGTGAACATCGTATTGTAGCTGGAGAATAAACCAGGAATATCCACTCCCTTGGGGCAAGGCATACAGTAGCGGCAGCCGGTGCATCCGACCTTCTCCTTCGACCGGATAATGTCCACGATCCTCTGAAGGAAGGCACGGTCTTCATCCGTAAATGAAGAGACTGCGGCATCCGATGCGATTCTCACGTTTTCTTCCACCATCGGAAGGGAGTTCATTCCTGAGAGTACGACGGTCACTTCGGGCTGGTCCCACAGCCAGCGCAGTCCCCAGTCGGCCGGAGTCCAGCCCCGGGGATTCCCGGCGATAAGCTTTCTCGCCTCTTCCGGCAGCTTGTTCACGAGCTTGCCTCCGCGCAATGGCTCCATAATGACGACCGGAATCCCTCGTGCGGCTGCGGCTTTCAGTCCGGTGACTCCGGCCTGCGTAGTCTCGTCGAGATAGTTGTACTGGATCTGGCAGAAATCCCAATCGTAATCGGCTAGGACCTTCAGGAAGTTGTCGGTATTCCCGTGGTAGGAAAAACCTATGTTCCGGATAGCTCCGGAAGCCTTCTTCCCGGCTATCCAGTCCACGACTCCCAGGGCCTTGAGCCTTTCCCACTGCGCGATATCGGTTATGTGGTGCATCAGATAGTAATCGATACGGTCCGTCCGGAGGCGGGACAGTTCCTCGTCGAAATACTTGTCCAGTGAAGCGAGGTTGCGGACCAGGAACTGCGGCAGCTTCGTAGCGATGCGTACCTCGTCCCTGATACCGTTCCGTTCCAGGATCTCTCCCAACGCCGATTCACTGCCAGGATAGATATAGGCTGTGTCGAAATAGTTCACACCTGCGTGGTACGCCGCCAGCAGTTCCTGTTCGGTCTTGTCAATATCGATGCCTCCGCCTTTCCTGCTGAACCGCATACAGCCGTATCCAAGGATGGAGAGACTGTCTCCGTGCTTGTCTTTCCTATATTGCATATCAGTACTGTCTGGTCATTTCTTTGATGAATGCTGTTTCCTCTTCGCTGTAAGGTGTATGGTCCGGATAGAAGAGGTCGTGGAACCAGACGGAAGGCTCTTCCGTAAAAGGAACAGGCTTCCCGTCTTCCACAGGGTTCCAAGGATAATGGCACTGCTGCTTGCCGTTTACAAGGCCATAGCTGAACGAGCCGATCTTCTTTTCCTTGAACAGAGGCAGGATGGAGAAATAGTCGGATCCCCTGGACCTCGCCATCCATTCGGAACATATTACAGGCCTTCCGAACTGCAGGCAGTAGTCCACGAAAAGACTGCACTTTGAAAGATCGTTGTAGCTGTGGAATGAGATGATATCGCTGGCGGAACAGATGAACTCCGAAATCTCCTTGTTGTAGGAACGTGAATCCGGAGTAGCCCACATAGGCGATGTCAGCGGCTGGACTGGGTTGACTTCCCTCGCCCAACGATAGACCTCCTTCAGGAACGGCAGGGTCTCGAAACCGTTCGTGTTCTCAGGTTCGTTGTACAGGCACCAGGCAAGGATCCTGGGGTCCTTCCGGTATTTCCGGATGACCTGCTTCACATAACGCTCCATCACCGGCCATTTTCCAGGGTCGTTCACCACATCTTTCCCTGGAGAGGACATCCATACCGAATTATGCACCCCCGGCACCGGCTGAGGCTGCGGACCCGTGAAAGGATTCTTGACAGTGCCGCCGTTGGTAAAGAAGGTCATCAGTATCCGCAGGCCGTGCTTGTCCGCAATCCGGACAGTCTCCTCAAGCCTGTCCATAAAGCCGTCAGGATCCTCCTGCCAGACGATGTCGCAGAGGAATATCCTTATTGCATTGAAGCCAAGGTCCTCGGCCAGGGCAAGTTCGCTGTCCACCACATCTGCGTTGAAGTATTCTTCGCCCCAGATCTCCACAGGAGTACCTCCGTACGATGGCATATATACACATCCTACCGGCCAGGGCTGGGCGGCATACCAGTCATTGGCCTTTCCTTCACTCCATCTTTCCGCAACCTTGACGCTGCAGGCAGTCTGGACAAGCACGATTACCAGAAGAACGAACAGTCTTTTCATATTCGCAAATATACATAATCAGCGGAACAGAACCAATATGTCCGCAGGGCACGGTCAATATCCGTAGCGTTTGCGGTAGGCCAGTATCAGGGTCACACCGAGCCCGAGGCAGCACAGGTCGGCGGCGTCGACGGCAAGCCAGATGCCGCGAGGGCCTAGCAGGAATGGCAGGAGGAATACGAAACCCAGTTCCAGGACCAGGTTCCTGACAAAGGCCACCGCGGCCGAGACTTTCCCGTTGCCCAGACCGGTGAACCAGGCAGAGACGAACAGGTTTATGCCCGCGATGAAGAAACTGAGCATATAAAGCCGTATGGCATCCTTCGTGAGCGCGGTCAGTTCACTGTCGTAGCCGACGAACAGCCTTGCAGCCGGGCCCGATGAAAGCTCCGACACCAAAGTCATCAGGGCCCCCAGGGCCAGCAGGAGGATGACGGAATGTCGCAGCAAGCTCTTCAGTTCCGCCTTGTTTCCGGCTCCATAATTGTACCCGATGATGGGAGTCACGGTAATATTGTATCCGAAGAATACCGCAGCGAATATGTATCCATAATAGAGCAGCACCGAATAGGCTGCCACGCCGTTCTCGCCCATCATCCTGAGCAATTGCAGGTTATAGCAGATGGCCAGGATATTCCAGGAAATGTTGCCGACATATTCGGAAAGACCGTTGCTGCAGGCATTCAGAAGCGGCTTCCTCTCGAAGCCGGAGCGGACCAGATGGAGCGAGCTGCGGTTCCTGCGGCTGGAGAAATACCATAACGGGAAGAATCCGCCCACGCAGCAGGCGATCATCGAGGCAGCAGCTGCTCCGGCAAGTCCCCAGTGGAATACGGGGATGAACAGTGCATCCAAAGCCATATTCGTGAATGCGCATACTATCGACATCACGGTGCCCAGCTGCGGGAGTTCCGCCGCCATATAGAACGACTGGAAGCACATCTGGAGCATGAACGCAGGGAGACCGACCGCGCAGATGCTACCGTAAACAACGCACAGGTGCAGCGTCTCCCCTTCCGCCCCGAGCAGCCTGGCAAGAGGCTCCATAAACAGCAGCAGCGGCACCATCGACACGAAGGAAAGGAGCAGCGTGAAGCGTATGAGCATACTGAATATGGCATCGGCCCGATCCGGGTCGCCCTCCCCCATCGTCTTGGAAACCAGCGCCGATCCGCCGGTCCCTACCATCAGTCCGAGGGCTCCTACAAGCATCACGGCCGGCCAGATTATATTCAATGCGGCGAATGCTGATGTCCCGACGAAATTGGACACGAACAGCCCGTCCACGACACTGTATATGCTCCCTACGAGCATCATAAGGATACTCGGAATGGAAGAGACGACCAGTCTCCTGTATCCGTAATGGCCGTGAAGCGCTATCTCCATAGGGTTGCAAAGATAAGGAATCTTGTTTATCTTTGTTTAAACACGTTTCCAATTATGAAAGTTTTACTCATCAACGGCAGTCCCCACCCCGAGGGAAATACCTTCATTGCGCTGAAGGTAATCGCTGAATCCCTGGAGAAGGAGGGAATAGGGAGCGAGATAGTCTGGATCGGCAACAAACCCGTCCGGGGCTGCAATGCCTGCAACAAGTGCAAGGAAGAGCCCGGCCGCTGCGCCTTCAATGATGATGTCTGCAACGTCATCAGCGCCAAGTTCGAGGAATCAGATGCCTTGGTCGTAGGCTCTCCAGTATACTACGGTCAGCCCAACGGAGCCTTGCTGGCAATAATCCAGCGTGCCTTCCATTCGAACGGGCCGGCCATCGCAGGAAAGCCTGCAGCAGCGGTTGCCATATGCCGCCGCGGTGGTTCGACAGCCGCCTTCCAAGCACTCAATATGCCATTCCAGATGATGGATATGCCGGTAGTGACATCCCAGTACTGGAATATCGTCTTCGGACGCGAACCCGGCCAGGCATCCCTGGACACGGAAGGTTTGCAGACAATGCGCACACTCGCAGGCAATCTGGCCTGGATGCTGAAAGTCACCGGCGGCAAACCCGCTCCGGGACGTGGAGACGACCCCTGGGAGCCTATGCATTTCATCAGATAGCCAGCTGAGGACCACGTACCAGATGAAAAGGATCCTGTTTGTATGCCACGGGAATATCTGCCGGAGCCCAATGGCGGAGTTCATCCTCAAAGCGCTGGTGAAGGCCGGAGGACTGGAAGGCTCATACCATATCGAATCCGCAGCCGTATCCCCGGAAGAAACCGGCAATCCCATCTATCCGCCGGCCAGACGCTGCCTTGCGCAGCACGGGGTATGGTTTGACAGTTCAAAACGTGCCAGACAGGTATCGCGTGCCGATTATGACCGGTTTGACCGAATCATCTGCATGGACTCTTCCAACTTGCGGTGGATCCGCAGGATCATTCCCGAGGACCCGGACGGGAAGATCCACCTCTTGATGTCATATACGGGTAACGGCCGCGACGTGGCAGACCCCTGGTACACCGGTGATTTCGAGGAAGCCTTCCAGGATATTCTTGAAGGCTGCGAAGCGATGCTGGGGAAAAACATAGACATATAAAGACCATAGACTGATATGAAACATCCCTTCCCGCTCATAGGCCTCGGCGCCCTGGCACTGGCCGGAGGCTGCGTCAAAGCCCAGGACCGCCCGAACGTCGTTTTCCTGTTGTTCGACGACCTTGGATACGGCGATCTGGGCTGCTATGGCCAGGAGCTTATCGAGACTCCCAACATAGACGCCCTTGCAGCACAAGGCATAGTGTTCAGCGATATGTACACCTCCTGCCCGCTTTCGGCCCCTTCGCGTTGCAGCATCCTCACAGGGCTCCACAGCGGTCACAGCCAGATCCGGGGGAACGACGAACGCTGGGCCCGCCCCGAGGGAATGGTCCTGAGCGAAGCGGACTGGTATTTCGACGCCATACACGAGAACCCCGACCTGGAGGGCCAGTGGCCGCTTTCCACTGGTACTCCGACCCTTGCCACGATGCTGCGGGACGCCGGATATACGACCGCGATGATAGGCAAATGGGGTTTGGGAGGCCCGGGTTCCGGTTCGGCCCCGCGCGATATGGGCTTCGACTATTTCTACGGCTTCAACTGCCAGATGCTGGCTCATTCATATTATCCCGACTACCTGTGGGAAAACGAGACCAAGGTTTTCACCCGGAATGAGTATATGCCCGTCAACCGGCGGCTGGATCCTGACGCAGACCCCTATGACATACGCAGTTATGACAAATTCAACCAGTCCGACTATTCCTGCGACCTTATGTACGGACGGCTCGAGAACTGGGTATCGGAAGCAGTGTCAGGCGGCAAGCCGTTCTTCCTGATGTGGACCACTACCGTGCCGCATTCCACAGTCCAGGCACCGGAGGAAGAGGTTATGTACTATGTGGAGAAACTGGGTGAGGAAAAGACTCCCATAACCGATGGCGGGTGGTACTATCCGGTATTGTACCCTCATTCTGCATATGCCGCCATGATAACCCACATCGACACTCAGGTCGGGATGTTGACGGAACGTCTGAAAGAACTCGGAGTATTCGACAACACCCTGATTATCATATCCTCAGACAACGGCCCTGCCGCAAACTCCAATTCTCCCGGAGAGTTCTTCAAGAGCGGAGGCCCATTCAAATGCCGGAAAGGCTGGGGTAAAAGCAGCCTTCACGAAGGTGGCATCCGTATGCCTTTCATAACGACTTGGGGTTCAAGGCTGAAGCCCGGGAGAAGCGCCTTCGTGGGCCAGTTCACCGACCTTATGCCAACCCTGGCCGAACTCGCAGGCATCCAGGCTCCGGAAAACGACGGAATATCGTTCGTCCCTACCCTTACCGGAGGCAGGCAGGCTCAGCACGACTACCTGTACTGGGAGTATCCGGGCGGCAAAGGCTGGCTGGCAGTGCGCGAAGGCCCTTGGAAAGGCCTTGTTCAGAATGTGCGCGGCGGAGCCCCGATGAAGCTGTACAATCTGGACGACGACCCGACAGAAAGCACAGACCTGGCTTCGCAGCACCCCGAAATCGTGGACCTGATGTGGAAACGTATCAAGGAGTCCCACGAGCTGGTGCCAAACAGGAATCCGAAATTCGAACTTGAAATAACCTATCCGTGACAGATATGAGACAGATCACCCTTATCCTGGCCATCCTTTCAATCAGCTTTTCGGCGGCAGCGCAGCTTCCTGGAGAAGACAGCATTGTCATTCCGGACTACAGTTCATACATACTCACCCCACCGGCTCCTGACACGCCCCGCATCAACGGCCCACGTGTGTACGGCGCCCGTCCGAAAGCCGATTTCCTGTACCGTATCCCGGCCACCGGAGCACGTCCTGTTTCGTTCAATGCCAAGGGTTTGCCCCGCGGTCTGAAGTTGGACAGGAATACGGGGATAATAAGCGGCAAGGTAGCCCGCAAGGGATGTTACGATGTAACTCTCACCGCTACCAATGCGTTCGGCAGCGACACTCGGCAACTGCGCATCCAGATCGGTGAGACCATCGCGCTCACTCCCCCGCTGGGCTGGAATTCCTGGAACTGCTGGGGAAACTCGGTTTCCGAAGAGAAGATCCTCCAGTCCGCCCGGGCGATGGTTTCCTCCGGGCTTGCCGACTACGGCTGGTGCTATGTCAATATCGATGATGGCTGGCAAGGTTTGCGCGGGGGCAAGTACAACGGTATCCAGCCCAACAAGAAGTTCCCGGATATGAAGGCCCTGGGAGATTCCCTGCACGCCCTCGGGCTGAAATTCGGTATCTATTCGGGCCCCTGGTGCTCCACCTATGCATCGCACATAGGTTCATCCTGCGACGATCCTGAAGGCAGATACTGGTGGGTGGAACAGGGTCTGGTAGACGAGTTCCAGAAACTCGACCGCAGCAAGCTGGACAAGGAGGCCATACGGTCATTCGGCAAGTATTCATTCGCCCGCGCCGACGCCCTGCAATGGGCCGACTGGGGCGTGGACTATCTCAAATACGACTGGAACCCCAACGATGAGTGGTGGATGCGCGATATGAAGGAGGCCCTGGATGCCACAGGACGCGACATCGTGTACAGCATTTCGAACAGCTCCAGGGTCACGATGGGACCGGCCCTGCTCAAATACGCGCAGTGCTGGCGGACCACCGGCGACATCCGTGACACCTGGGAGAGTCTTTCCGGAATAGGATTCGGCGGACAGGACAGCTGGGCCGGATTCACCGGACCGGGTCACTGGCCCGATGCGGATATGCTGGTTCTCGGAAAGGTCGGATGGGGCCGCAAGATGCACTGGACGAAGCTCACCCCCTGGGAACAATACACCCACATAACCCTTTGGTCCATACTGGCTTCTCCTATGCTTCTCGGCTGCGATATGGAGATGCTGGATCCTTTCACCCTGAGTTTGCTGTGCAACTCGGAAGTACTGGACGTCAACCAGGATCCACTTGGAGTGAAGGGAGTCATATTCACCAAGGGAGAAGGTCACGTGACCTACATCAAGCCTCTGGAAGACGGTTCATTGGCGGTAGCCTTGTTCAACCTGGGAGATACTGAGCGCGTGATGGGGTTCACGCCTCACAAACTAGGCCTGTACGGCGAACAGACCGTGCGTGACCTGTGGCGGCAGCAGGATATGGGCAAGGTGAGCAAGAAGGAACGCTGGGAAGTGACTGTACCCCCTCACGGCTGCGCCTACTACAGGCTCAGCCCGGGAGTAACCGGCGAGAAACTGGAAGGTCTGTTCCGCTGATTCCTGTCAGATCAGGGATATGAGCAGATAGAGGAAGTGCGCTATGATTCCGGCGCACAGACCCGCCACTGCGTGCGCACCCAGAGCCTTGGAAATGACTTTCCTGTAGCCCAGGGAGTCGAGCATCGCGGTATGGGTGGAAAGGAAACCGCTCCAGCACATTCCGATGGCGGTGAATACGGCGATGGCATTGCCGTCAAGGATTCCGGCCGCATTGAAAGTAGGCAGCAGTCCAAGCGAAGCCCCGACTGCACCGAGTGCCGTCATCGGGAAGGCGATAAGTTCCATATGCTCGAAGCCGAACAGCCATTCGAACACCCAGTGTATCTTCTCAGCCAGCCAAGGGAGGATCGGAACACCTTGCGATGAAGAGCCGTTGTAAACACCGTCCGGGCCGGTGCCGAAGGTAATCATTATGACTGCCGTAGTGATGATCAGCACTCCTGGGATGATCTGCAGGCCGAGGTCCACACCGTTCTTTCCGCCATCCAGGATGGCGTTGAGGAAGCGCATGAAAATGCTGTGCTGCGATGGATCGTCGTCTTCCGGGAAAGCCTCATCCAATGGTTCCTCGCTCAGTTTTTCGTGCACCGGAGTATCCAGTTCCGGATATGCCTTGAGACACTTGCGCTGCATTATGCGGGTCGAGATGATGGAGCCGCAGATGGCTCCGAAAAGGCCCACCAGCGCCCCCGCCAGCTGTCCGTATCCGATCATCGTGATGATGACCACGAAGCCCATTCCGAAGGCTGTTCCGAAATTCGTCAGTGATATAAGCTGGTATTTCTTGAAGTAAGAGGAAAAGGTCTTGTCCTTGGAAAGGGAGATGATGGCCGGATTGTCCGAGAGGAAGGTCATCACACCGCCGAGTGCAGCTACTCCGGGAAGGTTGTAAAGCGGCTTCATAAGAGGCCGGAGTATGCGTTCCAGCAAACTGACCACACCGAACTCCGACATCAGCTTGGACAGGGCTCCGGTGAGGACCGTGATGCCCATAAGGTAGAATACTGTGTTCAACAGGAGATCGTGTGCAGTGGCCATTATGGTCTTCAGCATATTGCCGCCGCCCATTATTATGGACAGAGGAACGAATACGGCCACCAGGACTGCCAGGAAGACAAGCGCTTCCACAAGGGGACGTCTGCGAGGAGATATCTTCATAACTACGGTTTGTCGATGAGGTTGAAACGCCAGGTAAGACCTGCCTGAAGGCACAGGGCTTTCTGCAGGTTGTCAGTCATAAGGAAGAAGTGTATGCGGAGCTTACGGTCGCCGAGGGGGAAGAACTCCGCTCCGCCGCCCGCATAGGAATATTCAAGTCCCGAAGGATAATTGTAATCGAAGGACACGCCGGCCTGGTCGTTATTGCCGGCATCATTGAAGTCGTAACCACCCTTCAGGAATACATTCCATTTGCCGGCATCATAAACCAGCCGCCCGATAAGGCTGTAATCCGAGAAGGTCTTCTGCTTCCTGTGGAGGGCTTCCCTGTCCATCCAGTCCATCTCCAGGGCCCATCTGCCGGTTTCGAAGCGATTGCCCAGAGAGATGTACTGCATACCGCCGCCCCGTACGTCATCCATTTGGTTGATGCTCCAGATGGTCTTCAACCAAGGTGCGAAACTGCCTATCCAGCCCAGGTTGAAGGCATAGCAGTCCCAAACTCCGCGAGACCAGGGCGACTGGGTGGCCTGGAACGAAATGGTCTGACCATCTACGGGTGACCAGAATGATTGTATTCCAAGAGCATAGACTTCAGCGACGTGGTTGCAGAAGCCGCTCCAATAATAGACATCTATGGGTTGGGTATCCCATTCGAAACCGCCTAGAAGCACAGGCAGTTTGCCGGCCGAGAAATGCCACTTGTCGGACGGAGCCCAGTCCAGCCAGAGGAAGTCCGTACCGTTGAGCGGGTAGTCAGGGCTGTACAGGGGCTTCGTGAAACGCTGCCTCAACCTGTAGCTCACAGTCGGAGAAAGATGTCCTGCCGCGTGAAAGTTCAGATAGTCGACGGACGGGCCCATATGGGGAGTTCCGTCCGGCCCCAGGTTCATACCCAGGCCGGCACGTGCCTCGAAATAGAGCATTTCGACGGGCTCCTGAGCCCGTACTGCAAAGACATTTATCAGAAGTGCGGCAATAACCGTTTCAATGATCCTTCTCATCGGAGTGACTGTGGTTAGCGCCGCGAAGATAGTAATTATTAGATTATTTCGTATCAATTTTTTAACTTTGTATATATACATCTTCAAGCATCGATGATATGGAACGGATGACCCCAAGAGAGCGGATAATGGCTACCATCAACCGTCAGCCGGTGGATCGCCCACCCGTGGACCTGTGGTGTACACCTGAAGTCCTGGATTCACTAAGGAAGTACACCTCCAGGGAAGAGGAATTCGAAGTGTACGAAACCCTGGGAGTGGACAAGATCGTATGGATATTCCCTGGATATGCAGGCAGGTATTTCGATCCCAACGACAGCGGCGAAATCACAATGTGGGGAGTTCCCACCCGTATGGTAAAGGCAGGACTTGCCACTTACCAGGAATACATCGACCCTCCGATAGGTGATTATTCGGAACCGTCAGAACTGGAGACCTACCATTCCTGGCCGGATCCGGACAGGTTCGACTACGAAGGAGCAAAGGCCCTGGCAAAGAAGGCACGTTCCTTTGATTTCGCCACTATCGGGCCTTGGATCTCACACTTCGAGATATATTGCCAGATGAGGGGTCTGGAGAACGCGTTCATGGACACGGTAGCCTTCCCGGAATTCCTCGATGCCACCCTGGACCACATAGATTCCATCCAGACCGTTATGCTGGAACGTATGCTGAAGGAACTCGGAGACGACCTGGACCTCGTCTTCATCAGCGACGATATGGGGATGCAGAACACCATGCTAATCTCCCTGGAGTCCTGGGAACAGTTTTTCAAGAAGAGGCTGAAGAATTGGTGCGACCTGATCCACAGCTACGGGAAGAAAGTGCTTTATCACACCGACGGCGCAGTCCTTCCATTGATCCCCGGATTGATAGAATGCGGAGTAGATATCCTCAATCCAATCCAGCACGTATGCCCGGGTATGGACACGGCGGGGTTGAAACAAGCATTCGGAAAGGACCTCATCTTCCACGGAGGTATCGAGAACCAGCGGATCCTGCCCAAGGGCACTGCCGAGGAAGTGGCGGCCGAAACACGGATGTGCCTGGAAACACTGGGCAAGGACGGCGGATACATCTGCTGTTCCTGCCACAACGTCCAGGCCGGCACACCTGTCGAGAACGTCCTTGCGATGATAGATACGGTTAAGACCTTCCACGGGTAGCCCTCCATTACGGTCGATTGTTTTTTTCAAGGAAAAGAGGTATCTTTACAGATGATTCTGACACATCTAGTGGAGCATAATGGAGGATGACAAAGTAATGAGTCTTTCAGACTTGCAGGAAAAGCTAGGGTTCAAGGGGCCTTTCGGCCGGATGCTGGCCAAGCTGGCATTCAAGATCCTGAAGCTTGGAGAGCTTAACCGTCTGCAGAAAAAATATAAAGATATCAGCGGAGCTGAATTCGCTGCGAGGATCCTGGATGAGGTCGGAGTATCTTACAGGATCCCTGCGGGGCAGTTGGAGCAGATACCTGGGGACGGAGGCTTCATCCTGGTCTGCAACCACCATTACGGATCGATAGACGGCCTCATTCTCGAAGCTTCGGTAGGTGCCCTGCGCCCTGATCTCAAGATGCTCACCACCTTTATGCTGACGCTTATCCCGGGGCTGCGCGACTGCTTCATTCCCGTGGATAATTTCTCTACCGGAGCATCCCGGAGCGTTTCCGGGATACGGGCCGCGATCGAGCATATGCAAGGAGGCCATCCCCTTGGTCTTTTCCCTGCAGGAGAGGTAGCGACGTGGCAGAAGAAAAAGGACCGTACAGCCCTCAAGCGGGTAATCGAAGACAAACCCTGGGCTGACAATGTAATCAAGCTGGTCAAGAATTCAGGGCTGCCTGTCATCCCCGTCTATTTCGAAGGTTGCAATTCCAGGCTCTTCCACCTGCTCGGCCTGATACACCCGCGCCTGAGGACCGTACGCCTTGTCCACGAAATGTTCAACAAACGGGGCAGGACGGTGGAGGTCCGTTTCGGGCAGCCGGTCAGCACGGCGGAAATCGAAAGTATGGATATCCCTACCCTCGGGAAATACCTCCGGAGCAGATGCTATGCCCTGGAAGCCAACTGCAGCCCGGTCAAGGATTCCTCGGAGCGGATATGGCCTGTTCCTCTCGCAGAACCCGTGGATCCCGAACTTGTCAGCAATGAAATAGCCGCGCTCGATGACGAGATACTCTTCGAATCAGGAGATTACCGTGTATATCTCATCAGGACCTGGCAGGCCCCGAACGCGATGCGGGAACTGTACAGGTTGCGCGAGGAGACTTTCCGCGGTGTCGGAGAAGGTACCGGCCGCCCGGAGGACACCGATGTCTACGACGAAAGGTATTACCAGCTCATACTCTGGAGCACCAAGGACAAGAGGATCGCCGGAGCATACCGCATCGGTGACTGCAGCGAGGTGATGGCGAAATACGGAGTCGACGGCATCTATACATCAAGCCTTTTCAAATACAAGGGAGAAGCGATTCCCATACTCGAACGGTGCATCGAACTCGGGCGCTCATTCGTAGCTCCGGCATACCAGAGGGATGTCCTTCCTCTGAAGATGTTGCTGGCCGGTCTTACGGTATCGTCCCTCAAGATTCCGGATGCGCTTTATTTCACAGGGCCGGTGAGCATCAGCAACGACTTGCCTGATTTCTACAAAAGCCTTGCGGTATATTTCCTGGAACGCGATTCAGCCTATCCTGAATCCGACAAGATCGTCGAGCCTCCTCATCCATTCACCCCGGATTTCCTGTCAGTGAATCCGGATGACTTGCTCGGCCAGGTTCCGGAAGGCGATATGGACAGATTCGACAGGCTGATTTCGAGTATGTCTGACGGCAAATTCAGGATACCGGTACTAGTCCGCAAGTATTTCAATTGCTCCGCCCGCCTGCTATGCTTCAATGTCGATCCGGATTTCATGGACAGCCTGGATGCTCTTATCCTGCTGCGTATGAGTGACTTCCCTCCGAAGATGCTCCGTTCCATCCTGCGCTGCGTCCCCAATGACCTGAAGGAACAGGCACTAATCCACTTTTACGGGACCAAGGATATATGACAAGTCCGCTCTGGGTATATTTGATCGGATTGGCCGGAATGGCTCTCTACGGAGTCCGTCTGCTCGTCCAATGGTATAAGTCGGAAAAAGCCGGGCGGGTGGTCTCGCCTGGCATCTACTGGGTAATGAGCAGCGTAGGAGCCGTAATCCTCTATCTTTACGGATGGCTCCGCAAGGACTTCTCCATCATATTCGGAGAGAGCATCGGCTACTACATCTATATGTGGAACATCAGCATACTCGGGATGTACAAGAAGGTCCCGCGTATCCTGATAGTCCTCCAGGCGCTCTTCCCTGTCGTGATCATCGCCCTGATGATGCGTGACTGGCCTGCCTTCTCGCAGAATTTCCTGCACAATCCCGACGTACCTCCCGGACTGCTGGCCTTCGGTATGCTTGGGCAGTTCACTTTCGAGATCCGTTCACTGTACCAACTGATATACAGCTACCGGAAGAAGAGATCGGTGCTGCCTCTCGGACACTGGGTCCTGGCAGTTGCCGGCTCATTGATGATCATCATATACGGACTCATCAGGAACGACTGGGTACTGGTATTGGGCCAGTTCAGTATAGTATTCTCTATCAGGAACATAATGATCCATTACTCCTCCCTTAGGAAAGAAGGGAAGGTCTAGGCAGGAGCTACTCAGTCTCCTGATTTCTTCTTCGATTTGTCGCGGCCGCTCTTCTTCAACGCCTCGGCGATAATCCATTGGAGCTGGCCGTTGATGCTGCGGAACTCGTCCGCAGCCCAACGCTCAAGAGCGTCCATCGTGTCAGGATCGACACGAAGGACGAAACTCTTGACAGCTTCTTTCTCCTTGGCCATATCAATAGAGAGAACCTGAGTTGACCACCGGCTGTGCAGGCTCGTCGCCGCAGAGGACTACAAGCAGATTGCTTACCATCGCAGCCTTGCGCTCCTCGTCGAGATCCACGACTCCTTCAGCCTTGAGCTTGTCGAGAGCCATCTTCACCATACTTACGGCACCGTCCACTATCTTCTCGCGGGCGGCGATTATGGCGTCTGCCTGCTGGCGGCGAAGCATCACGGCTGCGATTTCAGGAGCATAGGCGAGATAATTGATCCGAGCCTCGATGACGTGCATTCCGGCCATTGAAAGACGGTCGTTGAGCGTAGTCACCAGCCTCTCGTTGATTTCTTCCGCGTTGCTGCGGAGAGTCAGCTCGTCGGCGCTGTCGGCGTTGTCATACGCATAGCATCCTGCGACCTGCCTCAGAGCAGCGTCACTCTGTACGCGGACGAAGTTCTCGAAGGCAGCAGCAAGCTGGCGGGTAGAAATGCCTCCCTTCGGTGACGGACCGGCAAGCGACTGGCTGTCAATCTCGAAAAGTGCCTTGTAGGTGTCTTCGAGTCTCCAGACGAGCACCATTCCGATCATTACCGGGTTACCTGCCTTGTCGTTGACCTTGATAGGTTCCGGGTTGAGGTTGCGGGCGCGGAGGCTGACACTCTTCTTGCTCATAAGAGGGTTGACCCAGCTGAATCCGGTACGGGTGAACGTACCACGGTATTTTCCAAAGAAAACAAGCACCTTGGCCTCATTGGGCTCCAGCTTCACAAAACCGTTGCAGCAGATGCAGGCAATCACCATCAGCAAGCTGCCGCCAAGGGCCCAGCAAGATTCCTTGTCCGCCAGGACGTACATATATACAGCGGCCGCAAAGAGTGCGAGCAGCAGGAAGAATGCAAGGAAACCATTCATTACGAAGCCTTTGTAGGCAAATTCTTTGTTCTTTTCCATATTTGATATCATTTTGATATTACAAAGATATGTATTTAATCTTAATATCGCAAATAATTCTCACAAAACCTTGAACGGTCTCCCGGAAGAACGGACCAGGGAATCCAAAGAATCGCACTCGACCCTGTCCAGACGGACGACTGTGGTGTCATACTTCATTCCGGGCGCGTCGATGGCATTCAGAAGACGGATCCCGGCACTCCCGATCCGGGAATCCCTGAGTATGATGCTGTCCACCGGAGTACGGCTCTGGATAAGGACCGGAATATCATTCTCTACCGATAGTCTCTCGAATACGATGTTGCTCTGTACGGGAATCTCGGCATAGGGATAGTAGCTGCGCGAATACTGGTCGTGGTCGAAGTGCAGGCACAGTGCGACACTGCGTTTCTTCTGCAACCTGATGTCACGGAACACCACGTTGCGTACCCCGCAGCTATGACAGATGTTCCTGTCCTGGGACATAGTCCAGGTGATGCCGTCCGGATAGGTCACCGTTCCCTCCACGTGGATCGGACGGAAGGTCGAGGTGTATTCCACCTTCTCCTTAGGACCGTTGCTGCGGTATATCCTTCCCCCGCTCACCACCGCGTCGCCGGAGGACTGGATGCTCATCCCTTCTTCCCAGTCT
>JAGDBQ010000111.1 GCA_017958985.1 Bacteroidales bacterium | reverse complement strand
AAGGATGGTTTCAGAGTACCTACATTCAATGACCTATATTACGACAGGGTGGGAAGCATATCCCTCGTTCCTGAAAAGGCGTTCCAGTCCGGTTTGGGTGCAGCGTGGCAGGGAAAGGCAGGAAGGGCTTTGGTGGATTTGACTGCGGATGCTTACTACAACAGGGTGAAAGACAAGATAGTGGCTATTCCGACGATGTTCGTATGGAGGATGCGGAATCTCGGCCGTGTAGATATGGCGGGAGCGGACGTTTCCGCCGGGATGAGCCTGCCTCTCGGCGGGGATTATTCCTTGCGCACGGATGCCTCTTTCTCGTTCCTCCGGGCCATCGACGTGACGGATCCATCCGCCAAGAATTACAGGCACCAGATCCAGTACACGCCGAAGACGAGCGGCTCCCTGAGCGCTTCCATATTCAAGGATGGATTCTCCTTGAATTATACCTTGATAGCGGTCGGCCGGAGGTATTTCCTGCCGCAGAACCTGGAAGAGAATGCCCTGGAAGGGTATTTCGACCATAACCTTGCCGTCAGGAAGTCCGTTCCGCTCCGCTTATGCAAGCTGACTCTCGCAGCAGAGGCGCTCAACCTTGCCGGGGTCAACTACGAGATAGTACACAGCTACCCGATGCCGGGACGCCAGTTCCGGTTATCGGTGACTGTTACGATATAAATAATGAAGGCTGTTGTTATGACCGTCATTGCCGGCAGCGACCGGCAATCCGGATCCCCGATCAGGTCGGGGATGACGGTCAAGTCGGGGATGACGAGATCCCCGGTCAGGCCGGGGATGACAGCAAGTCAGGCTGGGGATGACAGAATGGAAGTATTTAAAACTGATTATATTATGGAAATGATTAAAAGATTATTTGGAATTGCATTGATTGCAGCCGCAGGAATCGTTGCGGCATCCTGCAACGGCCATCACGGGGAGGACGAGAGCCTGAATACCGGAGCCTATGTACTCAACAACGGAGCCTGGGGCGAGAACAACGCCTCTATAAGCCGGTACGATCCGGCGACGAAGGTCGTGTCTCCAAGGGCGTTCCAGACAGCCAACGGAGCCGGTCTCGGAGACCTCGGACAGGATATCATCGCGTTCGGGGAAAAGCTTTTCATAGCAGTCAACGGCTCCAAGACCGTTTTCGTCACAGACCGCGACCTGGCCATACTGAAGACCGTCACGGCTACGGTCGACGGCAACCAGCTCTCTCCGCGATACCTGTGCAGCGGCGGAGGAAAGGTGTATGTCACCTACTATGAAGGATACCTCGGAGAGATAGATCCGGAGACATATTCGGTAAAGACTACGCCGATCGGGCCGAACCCCGACGGGCTGGTCTATTATGGAGGGAAGGTATATACCGCTAACTCAGGAGGTTATCTTTATCCGGCATACAACAACACCGTGTCTGTCGTGGATGCGGCGACATTCAAGGAGACTTCCACCATCACGGTCAATGTCAATCCTTCGGGAATGGCCATTGTCGACAAGTGGATATTCGTGTACAGCTTCGGTAATTACGCCGATGTCCAGCCCAAGGTCCAGAAAATAGATCCTGCAACCTCGAAGGTTACCGACCTGGGATATGCATCACCTTCCGGCATCGCAGCCTGTGACAGTTACCTGTATGTCCTGTGCGGAGGATATGACGAGAACTGGAATCCGCTTCCGGGTACCGTCTACAAGTATGATGTGGAAGCAGGGAAGGATCTCGGGAACTTCGTCACTGACGGAACTACGATGCCGAATGCTTATTCCATCTCCTACAGCAAGGGCCATCTGTGGGTAGGCTGCTCCGATTACAAGACAAACGGAGATGTCTACCTGTTCGACGTATATACGGGCAAACAGGTAGACAAATTCGACAGCCAGGGTCTGAACCCTATAAAGGTTATAGAGTAGGCTTATTTGTTCAATGAATCTGCAGACTTGATGAACGTGGCCAGGTCTTCCTCGGAGATGCGATAATTCTGCATATCCCCTGAGAAGTACTGGTCATAGGAACTCATATCCACGAAACCGTGACCGGAGAGGTTGAAGAGAATTGTCTTCGCCTCGCCGGTTTCCTTGCACTTGAGGGCCTCGTTGATGGTCGCGGCGATAGCGTGGCAGGATTCCGGAGCGGGGATTATTCCTTCGGTGCGGGCGAACAGGACACCGGCCTTGAATGAGTCAAGTTGCTCGATATCAACTGCTTCCATCAGACCGTCCTTCATCAGTTGGGAAAGGATGACTCCTGCCCCGTGATACCGCAGGCCACCTGCGTGGATGGATGCCGGCTTGAAGGTGTGTCCAAGAGTGTACATCGGAAGGAGAGGAGTCATTCCAGCCTCGTCACCGAAATCGTATTCGAACTTTCCGCGGGTGAGTTTCGGGCAGGAATATGGCTCAGCAGCGATGAAGCGGGTTTTCTTTCCGTCCTTGATATTGTGGCGCATGAACGGGAACGCGATACCGCTGAAATTGGATCCTCCTCCGAAGCAGGCGACGACGATGTCCGGATATTCACCGGCCAGTTCCATCTGCTTCTCGGCTTCCAGACCGATGATGCTCTGGTGGAGGCAGACGTGGTTGAGGACGGAGCCCAGGGTGTACTTGCAGTTAGGAGTGCTCACTGCCAGTTCGATAGCTTCGGAAATTGCACATCCGAGCGATCCCTGGTCCATAGGGTTGGCTGTGATGATGTCCTTTCCGGCGCGGGTCGACATAGACGGAGAAGGTGTGATCGTAGCTCCGAAAGTCTGCATTATGGACTTCCTGTATGGCTTCTGGTTGTAGCTGACCTTGACCATATAGACAGCGCACTCCAGGCCGAATTTCTTTGCGGCATAGGAGAGAGCTCCTCCCCACTGGCCTGCGCCGGTCTCCGTGGTGATGTTGGTGATTCCCTGCTCCTTGGCGTAATATGCCTGTGCAAGGGCGGAATTCAGCTTGTGTGAACCTGCTGGGGAAACGCTTTCATTCTTGAAATAGATGTGGGCGGGGGTTCCCAGGGCCTCTTCCAGTTCATACGCCCTCACCAGCGGGGTGCAGCGATAGTATGAATACTGTTCGCGGACCGGTTCCGGGATCGGGATCCATTCGTCGGTCTGGTTCATTTCCTGGTTAGCACATTCTTCACAGAAGATGGGATAAAGGTCTTCCGCCTTCAGTGCTTCGTGTGTGGCCGGGTTGAGGATCGGCATAGGTTTGTTGGGCATAACGGCCTGCATATTGAACCAAGCCGTAGGGATTTCGCTCTCGGGGAGCAAGTACTTTTTCTGTCTCATACCAGTTCGTTTTTTATTGTTATTGAATGATTGGTGATTATATGCATAAAAAAAGATGGCGCGCTGTAAGTCAGCGTGCCACCTTAAAACCCCTTGAATGGTAACTACGACGAGCGACTTACAGCTATTGACTGCAAGTGCGCCACCAGAAGTTATTGTTCGTATTCCTTACCATTCTTTTGCAAATATGAATAATAAAAATTACAAATGCAAGAAAATTATGCTAAACAGTTTGCCTGGACGAATGCGTTGATGGCCGTGGCAACGAAAAGGGCCATAATCAGGGTTGAAACCACGATTCCGATGACCTTGAGCCTCTTGAACCATACCTGGCTGTTCCAGCCGATGGTCTGGAACATGCTCCAGAAGCCGTGGCAGAGATGAAGCCAGATGGCAGCGAACCATACCAGGTAGATAAGGAGCAGCCACCATTTTCCGAAGGTCACTTCGAGAAGGAGATATGGATTGTTCTCGAAATTGCCGATGCCGAACATCTCCGGCAGCTGCATCTTGGCCCAGAAGTGGGTAAGGTGGAATGCGATCAGGCCGAGGATTACGATACCGAGGACGAACATATTCTT
>JAGDBQ010000110.1 GCA_017958985.1 Bacteroidales bacterium | reverse complement strand
TGTTTGAATATCAATTGCCGGACCTCCCGGCAGGAGTATGCAGTTCGTCGGCAACCCCGCCTACGCGGCCGGAGAAAACTGCCCCCGGAGCCCGGTATCCATCCCGGGATGCAGAAGTAGGAGGGATCCTGGAGAGGTCAGGGAGTATGAACCCCGGAATGACGTCGAGCAAGGCCGGATGCTCCGTGAATCCGGCCAGAGGATCGGACGGGTCGCGGAATCCCGGGTTGACTTCCGTTTTCCAGTTATCACTCATCCTGGAGATGAAATTGGCGGTACCCGAGATGTCGTCATTGTATATATGGTCGCTCCAGACCACTTTCTCGAAGGCCCATTTGACGTTGTAGAACACATTGCGTTCGAATACGTTGCGCTGAGGCTCCGCCGGATCGCCTTCATAATAGGAAGCGAATTCGGGATAATGCGCGCGGAACGACGGCCCGTCCACCAACGCAACGGAATCCTTGTGTACGACAAGCCTGTCGGCACCCCAGGTCTTAAGCCGTCCGTCTGTCTTCACTGCAGCACAGGGAAGGTCCAGGAAGATATTGTCGTGATAATGTATGTCGCTGCCGCCTCCTATCTGCACCGGCGGAGAAGTGATGTTCCTGAATATATTGCCATATACTTCCACGGCTCCGGAGCCATCGTCGTGATAGAGCGCCCTGACATTGAAGGGCACTTCGATGTCGTGGAAATAGTTCCCGCGTATCACGCTCCCGCGCTGCGACGGATTCCGTCCGTGGTAAAGCGCTCCGTTGTCCTCGATATCCATACATACGTGGTGGACGTTGCAGTATTCCACCGTCTGGTCGTTGCCGAGCATCAGTATGGCCATCGTGGCCGACTCGTATAACTCACAGCCAGACAGGCGGTTCCCCAGCCCGCTCATCACCACGCCGACACGGTACTGGTTCTCGATCCTGTTGAAGTTATGGATACGGCAGCCCTCGACGTAATTGTCGCCCCGGACGATATTCACCCTGTCTCCGCCCGAGAGTTCAACCGCTCCGGCTCCCAGGTCGTACAGTTCGCATCGGGAAAGGCCGCAGGAACGGCATTCCCGGTCCACCGTCGCCGCCACGTGTCCCATACCGTGTATGCAGCAGTCTTCCAGGCGAGTGCCACTGCAGCCTGCGATGGCAACGGCATCGCCCCTGGAGCAGAAGAACTCCAACCCAGATAGAACCACGTCGCTGCAACCGGAAAGACGGACCAGGGCATCTGTCATCACGCTCATTTCCAGCGTTTCCGTTCCCTCCGGAAGCTTAAGCCAGCACCGCCCCGAACCAGCGTCCAGGGCATATTCCCCGGGAAGAGTGACTTCTTCCGGAATATTCAGCACCTTCCAACGCTGGAAGTTCTCACCGGGACGGCGGTCGAATCCGTAATTGGTAAGAGCGCCGGCTTCGATGGTCTTGTCTTCGTCGATCCGTTTTACCGGCACCATCTCGCAGGTCCAGCCGAAACGGAAACAACCCCAGAGGAAGCCCATCCCGGGATACTTCCATTCCAGAGGGCGGTCTTCCTTGAAAGCGATCACCCCGAATCCATCGCCCTCGGCGGGCCGGATGTACCCCCTTCCCGGAATCACTACGGAATCCAGAGGCAGCGGAGCCCCGTCGGGCCATTCGCTCAGGCGCATGGGAACCCCGTCTGCAAACAACTCCGACCAGGATGGGCCGGTCAGGTGAGGATCGCCTTTCTGACATACCGCCCCTGGGCGGAAACGCCTCAGTTTGAGCGACTTTACTCCATCGCCCATATCCTTGGCACGGCGAAGGCGCCAAAGAGGTATACGGACCCCGCCGCTTAGGCAGGCTCCCTCTCCCCTGATCACAAGATCCGATTTCCCCTCTATCAGCAACGTCCGGTCGAGCCGGTATACTCCTTTGGATATTACGATGGTATCTCCGCGCTCAGCCTTATCCACCGCCCTTTGAAGGGCGCCTGCCCTCTTCACACTGATAGTCCGTGCCCGGGCACCCGGCGCAAGTATCAGCAGGGCAGCCAGCAGACCTGCGACCGAAATCATCCGACGATATTCTTTCATATTACACAAAAATACTAATAATTGTCTGTTATTTGTTATTATGACAAAACGGATTATATTTGCATTACAAACAACCACTTAACACAATCCCAACTGATTGTATAATATCTTGGATATGAGAAAAATGATTCTGGCGGCCGCCCTCATCGCCGGCTGCGTCTTCAATTCCTATGCACAGGAGGTAGCCAAGACCGGACTCAACTTCGGCCCGCTCCCTGCAGTCGGATATTCATCCGACCTCGGATGGCACTACGGAGCCCTTACCGACATCTACTGGTATGGCGACGGATCCACCTATCCTGAGTATATGTGGAAAGCAAATGTGGAAGTGTCCCGCTATTCCAAAGGCAATACGGTGCTCCACAGCTTCTTTGACAGCAAGTACCTGATCCCGGGTCTCCGCGTCTCTGCCGCAGTTTCCTATTTCGGCAACAAGACGGATTCGTTCTACGGCTTCAACGGAGCATCCTCCAAGTATGTTCCCGAACTTGACGGAATCACCGAAGACGGGCTCGGGTTCTACCTTATGAGAAGGGACATATTCAGGATCATGACCTGCCTGCAAGGAACTTTCGGGGACAGCAAGTGGGGTTGGGCAGGAGGCATCAACTACTGGGATATTACGACCGGCCACGCCAAGAACAAAGGCTTGACTGACGGAACCACCTCTCTCTATGACCTTTACGCTGATACCGGGGTCATACCCGAAATTGAAAAGGATGGCGGACGGCATCTCGAGTTCAAGGCCGGTGTAGTCTATGACAGCCGTGACCACGAGAACAATCCTTCCCGCGGAGCCAACCTCGAGGTCTATGCCTTCGGCTCCCCTGACATAATCTCTAAGCACGACAACAGCTACCTCAAGCTGGCCGTCCACTGGAAGCAGTTCTTCCCTCTGGTGCAGGACCGTCTCACTTTCGGCTATCACCTTGCATACCAGGGACTTGTAGCAGGAAGGGCCCCATACTATATGCTTCAGACCATCCAGTCCCTGAATATGAAGCAGATCAGGACTGAAGGTCTTGGATCCACCTGTACCGTCCGCGGTACGACTTCCAACCGTTTTATCGGTGACAGCTATGCCTGGTCCAACTTCGAGCTCCGCTGGAGTTTCGCCAAGTTCCGCTGGATCAACCAGAACTGGACCCTTGCCACCAATCCTTTCTTCGATGCCGGAATGGTCGTCAAGCCTTACGACTTCGACGAACAGGTCGCATCCCAGTCCAAGGTGTCAGGCAAGCTTCCGGGCACCGACTACGATCTCAAGGACCTCCTCTACACCGGCAACGCCGAGAAACTCCATATGGGTGCCGGTATCGGTCTGCACGTGATAATGAACCAGAACTTCAACATCAACTTCGAGTTCGCGAAGTGCCTCGATCCCAACGACGGCAACATCGGTATCAACATAGGTCTCAACTACATCTTCTAGCGACCATACATATTAAGCCTTATACGGAGGATGACCGGAAGTCATCCTCTTTTTCTTGACTTTTCACGATTATTGCGTCTATACAAGTGGAGTATGGACAAGATACTTGAAACAGAGATTGCCGGATTACGGCCAAAGGTTATGTCGGTTGCACGGAGATTCTTCCGCGCATCGAAGCTGGACGGCGATCCTGAGGATGTAGTCCAGGACGTCCTGCTACGGCTCTGGGAAGCCCGGCATGAGGGTATCCTGATACGCAACGCCGAGGCTTGGGCCGTTTCGGCCGCAAAGAACCGCTGCATATCCCTTTGGCGGAAAAGAGGACGGTTGGTCGAGAGTGAGCGGATATCCCCCGAATACCTGTCATCTTCGGAAGAAGCGTCCCAACCTATCGAATCATCTGAGGTGGAAAGGATTGCGGATATCGCTATGAAACAACTGTCCGCCGGTACACGGAGATTACTTGAGCTGCGGGCCACCGGATTGTCCCTGGAAGAGATAGCAGCAGTCACAGGCAGACCGAAAGGCAGCGTCAAGAGCTCGATCTCGGCAGCACGTAAAGAAATAACAAGGATTCTGAAACAGGGATAAGGATATGGACCGGAAAGAATTGATAAGATCATATCTAGAAGCAGACACGACCGTGGATCAGGAGCGGGAACTTTACGGCTCTTTCGCCTCCACTCCGCCTGAAGATGATCAAGAGGAGGCAGTATTCCGTATGATGGGGGCTTTGCAACCTGTCCGATTGAGCGCTCTCCCGGAAGCCGGTGAAGAATATGACCGGATTGTCAAACCCTCAAGGATGAGGGCCTTCCGTACCTGGGGCTTCTCCCTTGCAGGAATAGCTGCAGCAATCATTACTCTGGTCTTCCTTGTCAGGAAACCGGATAATACTTCAGGACAGGAATCGCCGCAAAACGAATACATGGACTTAGTCCAGCAAATAGCTTTCATCTCGAATTTCGACCCGGGAGAAGCAGACAACTTGGAATTCAGGCCTGTCGGGGACGGGTTTGTAATGACAGCCCATTTCCCCGATGGGCAGACTGCCTCTTTCATGGTAACACCGCTTGACGGAGGCAAATCTTTCAATCTAGTATCGTTCAACCAGTAAACAATCATCAATGAAGAAGATTATCATCCTTTCACTCTGCCTGATTGCCAGCGTTTTTTCGCTCTACGCCCAGCAGACCATCTATGTTATCGATAATGAAGCCGTCGAACATTTCGACGGATCCCAACTCAAAGGGAAAACCGTCAAGGATTACAAAATCACGACCAAGGGATCCGGATCCAAGGCGATCACTGTCCATTCCATCACAACGGCAAGTTCCACATACCCTTTTTTCGGCACTTTCTCAAATTTCAACCTAGATTCACTGAAGTCGTTGAAATTCAGCGCGGATTCAATCCTGCTCAGCAAGGGGATAAAGGTCATCACCAATAAACAGAGAAAGCTGGTATATGTCATCGATGGGGAAAGATATGACGGCGAAGCTGCAGCAACAGCGCTTCAGGATACTCCATCCACGAATATCAGAAGCGTAAGGGTGCTGAAGGAAGGGTCTCCGGAAGCTCTTCAATACGGTGAAGATGTCTCGGTAATGATAATCACCACTGACAGGAAGAAGAAAGCCGACAAGGAGACGGTTACCGTAAGGTATTGATGCCATGCAGTAACAGTTATGGCCTCGAAGTTATAGACTCCGAGGCCATAATCATTTATCCAAGGGCAAAGGCTATACGTCTGCGCGGGCCATAGCCTCCTTGTAGTACTTCTGGTTGATGAAGACGTCCTCTTTGTAAGGGTTGATATGACGCTTCCTGGAGACGCAGATGATGTATGCAAGGGCGATGATGTTGACGATCAGGGCAAGAGCGCTGATGACTGTCATCATGGTCGGGTTAGCCGAGACCGTATTCACTGTGGTTCCGATAATGTCCGGAGTCACGGTTTCTGCTGTAAGTCCTGCAGCATCATAGATCTGACGGACGGTTTCAGCGCCTTGAGGGTACTGTACCGGCAGGACTGCCCAGTCGAACCACTGACGGCCGTTCATGAAGGTCTCCTGGAAGAGCGGGAACACCTGTGCGAACATACACCAGATAGCCAGCGTATTGGCGCGGTTCTGGATCCAGCCTCCGCGGTTCCACATAAGGGCGGCGATGGTCGGAGCGAGAAGCAGGGCGATACCGCAGTACCACGAATGGGTAGGCAGGCAGTTGTAAGTGTATGCGAAGTTCCAGACATCGTAGATGATGATATATACCCAGGTCATATCGGCCCAGATCATATCCTTCTTGTCCTTTGAAGCATAGACGCTCCACCAAGCTGTCATACAGAAGATGTTGAGGATACCGGCGACACCGTTCATCACATTGTGCCAGCCGCCATAGAGCCACACACCTTCACTGGAGAGCCACCAGCAGTTCCATCCCTTGATGGCAGACTCGAAATCGGAAGCCACCGCGATGAGGATGTTTATAGCCACGATGATGAACGGGAACGGCTTGAACCAATGCTTGGCTCCGATCCCCCACTTGTACTTGATCATCATGAAGCCGATACATCCCGTCAGGGCCGCATAGAGCTTGGCATAGTGGAACCAGCCGTTCATATACAGATGCGTCTGGTTCTTCAATGCCCATTCCGAACCATTGGCAGCACCTATGGCGATAGCTACGAAATAGACGGTCAGGAGAGCCGGGATGACAAAGAACATGATGGCACCGCCAGTCTTGGTGCGGCGGGCGAATTCATTCAGGAGGATGAGGCCGAGAAGTACGACCAGCAGCATTCCCCACTGAGCGAGGGCGTTAGCCCCATAGACTTGGAAAAACATAACTTTGATAATTAGTTATTAGTTTGGATATTAAGAGATTCCTTCTTGGATTTCACTATTGCCCACAAGGCCCAGACTGCAGTCAGGACCAGAGACATCGGGACTCCTACCGTGAGCATTTCCTTCAGCATGACGGCTCCTCCGCCAGCCGTGTCCAAGGCGGTGAAGAACGGGAACCGCCAGGTTAGCTCTCCGTTGATAACGTGGTCCACTATGAGCATGACGGATCCTCCCCACAGCATCTTTTCCAGCGAAGGGAGATGACGCTTGAGGGGTGACGCTTCCGGATCGTGGATGGATCCACTGTTGCGTTTGCGATAAACACTGGTGGCTATTGCCTGCACCAGAGGGACTACAAAACAGGACATAAATTTGTTCTTTTAATTGTTCGGTACTTCTATTTCCTTTATTTCCACCTCGTTGCCTCGGAGAAGGTATGTATTGGATCCTTTGCAGAAGGGACAGGTCTTACCATAGGTTACGGTTCCGTATTCTTTGCCGCAGTCCTCGCATCTGGTCACGGCCGGTATCAGGTTTATCTTCAATTCGCACCCGGAGAGAAGTGGCTCCTTCGCGGCTGCCCATTTCCAGCAGTCTACAAGGTATTCGGGCACTATGGTAGAAACCTCGCCGATATTCATCACTACCGCGGAAACGTGTCCTACGCCGTTCTCCCTGGCTGCCTGCTTGACATCCCGGATTATATAGAAGACTATCCCCAGTTCGTGCATCGGTCCTATTTCTTCTTGAACAGGATCTTCCCGGTGCGCTTGAGCATATACGGGAGGATACCGCTGAACTTGTCCTCGGAAGTGACCATATGGCTTGCTTCCGGATGCACACGGTGCAGGTGGATGGCATCGAATCCGCACTTGGTGGTGCATATCCCGCAACCTATGCACTTGTTCTCATCGACCACGGACGCACCGCAGGACAGGCATCTGGCAGTCTCCTTGCGGACTTGTTCTTCGGTAAGCGTGAGATGATATTCCTTGAACAAGTCTTCACGCTCAGCGCGGCCTTCCACTTGCCTGGAGGAATTGTCGTATGACTCGACCTGGATGTCGCCCTTGTCGAGTTCGATGAAGTCGCGCCTGTTACGCCCGATCGTCATATGCCCGTGCTGTACGAAGCGGTGCAGCGATTCCGCGGCTTCCTTGCCGGCGGCAATGGCATCTATTGCGAACTTAGGCCCCGTGAATACGTCACCTCCGACGAATATGTCTTCTTCCGCAGTCTGGTAGGTCAGCTTGTCCGCCACAGGATAGACCCCGCGGAAGAACTCCACCTTGGTGTCCTTCAGAAGGTCTTTCAGGACCACCGTCTGGCCTATCGCGAAGATTACCATATCCGCCTCGAGAGTGACAAGTTCATTCTCATCATACGCCGGAGCGAACCTGTGGTCGGCATCGAAAACGGAAACGCACTTCTTGAATACTATGCCTTCAACCTTTCCGGACCCGAGTACTTCCTTCGGTCCCCACCCGGGGTTCAGGACGATGCCATCTTCTCGAGCTTCCGCACGCTCCTCCGGAGAAGCAGGCATGATGTCTTCGGTTTCAAGCGAAAGCATCGTGACCTCGGACGCTCCGCTGCGTTTAGCGACACGGGCTGCATCGATAGCCACATTGCCGCCTCCTACCACTACGACCTTCCCTTCTACCTTCACCTTGCCGGTATTAGCCTCGTGAAGGAAATCGATGGCCGTCACGGTTCCTTCCAGGTTCTCTCCCGGGATCCCCGGCAGGCGGCCGCCCTGGCAGCCTATTGCCACGTAGAAGGCCTTGTATCCCTGGTCACGGAGCTGCTGGATAGTGACATCCTTGCCAACCTCGACTCCGGTCCTGATCTCGACACCGATCTCTTTCATTATGTCGATCTCTGCCGCAACCACGTCTTTCTCAAGCTTGTACGAAGGGATGCCGTAGCGAAGCATTCCTCCCGGTTCTTCATTCTTCTCAAACACGGTAGGAAGATATCCCATCGTGGCAAGGTAGTTCGCGCAGCTCAGTCCGGCAGGACCTCCACCGATTATCGCTATCTTCTCCTCCCAATGCTCCTGGACATTGGAAACTATATTCACTTCCGGCACGAAGCGGGTCTCGGCATCGAGGTCCTTGGCAGCGATGAACTTTTTCACTGCATCTATGGCGATAGGCTGGTCGATCGTTCCTCTGGTACAGGCATCTTCGCAGCGGCGGTTGCAGATACGTCCGCAAACTGCCGGGAAAGGA
>JAGDBQ010000013.1 GCA_017958985.1 Bacteroidales bacterium | reverse complement strand
AGCGACCCGAAGAGCATTCCATATATGTTCATCACGGTGGATGTCCTGAGGAAGTTCGGGATCACGATAGGAAGCGAGATGGAAGGGGACGAGGAGTTCCTGGAGACCCAGGACTGGTCCCTCTGCACCGGAATAACCTTCAAGATCAAGGGCGGGCAGAAATACCAGCCTGCATCCTTCGGAATCGAAGGAGACTGGAGCGCCGCCGCCAATTTCCTGGTAGCCGGAGCCCTTTACGGCAAGGTCAGGCTGGACGGCCTGGACACCACTTCCCTGCAGGCAGACCTTTCGATCATGGATATCCTGATGGATGCCGGGGCCAGCCTGTCGCAGCTTGAAGATGAGTCCGGCGAGGATTCCCACACCGGCACCATCACGGTCCAGAGGGCTCCTCTCAGGGCTTTCGACACCGACCTCAACAATTGCCCGGACCTGTTCCCGATAGTTTCAGTCCTGGCGGCCTACTGCCACGGACAGAATCATATCCAAGGCTTCAAAAGGCTTTCGTCAAAGGAAAGCGACCGCGGAGCGGCGATACTCGATATGCTGGAAAAGATGGGCGTCTCCGCCTTTGCGGAAGATGATGTCCTGACCGTCGAGGGCCAGTCCCTGGAATCACGCAGCCTCACCGGGAATATGCTGAAAGGCGGGGACTTCACGTCTTCTCACGACCACCGTATGGCGATGGCCCTTACCGTCGCAGCTTACGGCGCAGCCACACCGATAAGGATCGACGACACCCTTTGCGTCGCCAAATCCTTCCCTGCTTTTTTCAACACCTGGGAATCAGCGCTTTAAACCCCGCTGATCAGCTGAAGGTCGGCCAGGACGATGGCGCTCAGGGCTTCCACCACGACCGGGGTCCTGAGGGCGAAGCACACGTCGTGCCGGCCCGGAACATTCAGCCGTACCGTCTCCCCGGACTTGACATTCAGCGTGTCCTGTCCCTTAGCAATACTTGAAGTAGGCTTGAAGGCCACTCGGAAGACTATCGGCGCACCGTTGGTCAATCCCCCGTTGACTCCTCCGGAACCATTCTTGGAAGTAGCCACCGTCGAGCCCTCAAGTACGAACGGATCGTTGTGCTCCGACCCTTTCATCCTCGAAGCAGCGAATCCGTCTCCGAATTCCACTCCCCTGACACCAGGGATGGAAAACATTGCGTGCGAAATCAGGGACTCCACCGAATCGAAGAAAGGCTCTCCCAGCCCGGCGGGAACACCTTCGATACGGCATTCGACCACTCCTCCGAGGGAGTCGCCTTCAGCCGAGGCCGAAGAAAGGAGTCCGTCCCATTTGTCCTTGCAAGTCTCCCCGCCGATTTCTATCACTTCGGCTGAATAATCAAATCCGGTCTGCAACTTGGCAATGACTCCCGCAGCAACGAGCGGGAGTGTCAGGCGGCCGGAGAAATGGCCTCCTCCGCGAGGATCGTTGAAGCCGTTCCACTTCACTGAAGCGGTATAATCGGCGTGGCCAGGACGAGGCACCTCTTTCAGTGCATCATAGTCCCCGGAACGGACGTTGGTATTCCGGAACAGGATGGCCAAAGGGGCCCCGGTGGTATATCCTTCCAATACTCCGCTCAGGATCTCCGGCTCGTCGCCTTCAATCCTCGGAGTCGTTCCTTTGCCTCCGCTCTTGCGCCGGAGAATGTCGGCTTCCAGGCTTGCCGCATCGAGCTTTATACCCGCCCTGACACCATCCACGACCGCGCCCAAAGCCGCCCCGTGGGATTCTCCGAATATGCTGACTTTGAATATCCTGCCGAAAGAGTTCATTGCCGTCCGTTTTAATGACAAACACAAATATACACTTTTCCCTCAAAAGAAGAAATTTGGTTATCTTTGTGCCTGCATTGACCTGACCGAAGGCGGACATTTGCCTTCGGAGGACTTTGGCTCCCGAAGAGGGAGGGGACCTACATCAGTGGGGAGGATCCGGAGAAGGCAAATGTCCGCAGCAGGATAGCAAACAGGAACTAAATGGACCCGAAGAAAGAAAACGACATAATCGAGGGAATAACCCGGCAGGAATACAAGGAGGGCTTCGTGACCGAAGTCAGCCAGGAGTTCATTCCGAAAGGCCTGAACGAGGACATCATCCGGATGATCTCGGCCCGGAAGGAAGAACCCGAGTGGCTGCTGGAATTCCGTCTGGACGCCTTCCGCCGCTGGCAGAAGATGCCGATGCCGCGTTGGGGCCATCTCGATATGCCGGAAATAGACTTCCAGGACATAATCTACTATGCAGCCCCGAAGAAGGATTCCGAAAGGCCGAAGGAAATCGACCCGGCCCTGGAGGAGACCTTCGAGAAACTAGGTATTCCGGTAAGGGAGCGAGAAGCCCTCGCCGGAGTGGTTGCAGTCGACGCCGTGTTCGATTCCGTGTCGGTAGCCACCACCTTCCGTTCCACGCTGGCAGAAAAAGGCATCATATTCTGCTCTTTCTCCGAAGCGGTCAAGGAACATCCGGACCTGGTCAGGAAATATCTCGCCAGCGTAGTACCGGTCTCCGACAATTTCTTCGCCGCCTTGAATTCGGCGGTATTCAGCGACGGCAGCTTCTGCTATATTCCTAAAGGCGTGAAATGCCCGATGGACCTGTCCAGCTATTTCAGGATCAATGCCGCAGGTACCGGCCAGTTCGAAAGGACTCTCATCGTAGCAGATGAAGGCTCCTCGCTGAGCTATATGGAAGGCTGCACCGCACCGATGCGTGACGAGAACCAGCTGCACGCGGCCGTGGTCGAGATCGTCGTGGAAAAGGACGCCGACGTGAAATATTCCACCGTCCAGAACTGGTACCCGGGCGACGCCCAGGGCCGTGGCGGAATCCTCAACCTCGTGACCAAGAGAGGAATATGCAAGGGCAGCGGAGCGCACCTGAGCTGGACCCAGGTGGAGACCGGTTCCGCGATCACCTGGAAATACCCTTCCACCATCCTGAAGGGGGATTATTCCTCTTCGGAGTTCTATTCGGTGGCCGTCACCAACAACCGCCAGCAGGCGGACACGGGCACCAAGATGATACACATCGGCCGCGGGACCAAAAGCCGCATCGTCAGCAAAGGTATCTCGGCCGGATACAGCCAGAACAGTTACCGCGGACTGGTCCGTATGAACCAGGGGGCCGTATCGGCACGTAACTATTCCCAGTGCGACAGCCTCCTGATAGGCTCCAACTGCGGAGCACATACTTTCCCGGACATCCGGAGCTACAACCCTACGGCCATCGTGGAACACGAAGCTACAACCTCCAAGATCAGCGAGGACCAGCTGTTCTACTGCAACCAGAGAGGTCTGAGTCCGGAAGATGCCGTCGGGCTGATTGTCAACGGCTACGCCCACGAAGTCCTGTCGCGGCTGCCGATGGAGTTCGCTGTAGAAGCTACCAAGCTGCTGCAGGTAAGTCTCGAAGGATCAGTCGGTTAATATCTAGTTAACAATGAGTTTTTTCGATATTCACAACATAGCCTTCAACCTGGGAGGAACCGGAGTCAGCTGGCTGGAACTGGCAAGTGTGGTCGCTGGCCTTACCTGCGTGGTTATGGCCGGCCGGAACAGCAAGTACAACTTCTGGGTCGGCTACATCTACAATATCCTGCTGTTCATCCTGTTCTGGAACAAGCATCTCTATTCGGCCTGCCTCCTGCAGCCGATAGCCTTCGCAATAAACGCATTCGGGCACTGGAGGTGGACTCATCCGAAGGCCGGGGAAGAAAGCGCGAAGGACGCCTCCGCCCTGAAGGTTTCCAAGCTGTCGATGAAAGGATGGTGCATCGCCTTGACGATAGTAACCGTCGCCGGAGCAGTCTGGGGATATGTCCTCAGCCAGCTCGGAACTTCCTGGTGGAAAGACACTTTCAGCCCGGACCCTACCCCCTGGCTCGATTCTTTCGTGTTGATGCTGACCCTCCTGGCCCAATACCTTTCCGCCCAGAAGAAATGGGACTGCTGGATCGTCTGGCTGGTGGTCAACGTTGCCAACATAACCCTCTACCTAAGCGCCGGACTCGTATTTATGCCGATAGTCAGCGCTCTGTACCTGATCAACGGAATATGGTCCCTCTGGACCTGGTTCAAGCTGTACCGAGAAGGAAAATAATAACGATATGTCAGATATAATCTTAAAGATCAGCGGGCTTCACGCCAAAGTGGCGGACAAGGAAATACTGAAAGGTATCGACCTGGAGATCAGGCGTGGAGAAATCCACGCGGTGATGGGGCCGAACGGAGCAGGCAAGAGTACCCTGTCCTCCGTCCTTGCAGGAAAGCCGGATTATGAAGTCACGGAAGGAACGGTCGAGTTCCTGGGCAAGGACCTGCTGGCTATGAAGCCTGAGGAAAGGGCCTGGGCAGGAATATTCCTGTCATTCCAGTACCCTGTCGAGATACCCGGGGTCTCGATCACCAACTTTATGAAGACGGCCATCAACTCCCGTCTCAAGGCCGAAGGGAAGGAGGCTATGAAAGCCGGGGACTTCCTGAAGCTTATGAAGGAAAAGATGGCTCTGGTGCAGATGAAGCCCGAATTTGCGAAGCGCGAAGTGAACGTGGGGTTCTCAGGAGGCGAGAAAAAGCGCAACGAGATATTCCAGATGGCAATGCTGGATCCGACGCTTGCCATACTGGACGAGACTGACAGCGGCCTGGACGTGGATGCCCTCAAGATCGTTGCGGACGGCGTGAACGCCCTGCATACTCCTGACAAAGCCGCAATAGTCATCACCCACTACCAGAAGCTTCTGGAATATGTCCGCCCGGATTCCGTCCACGTCCTCAAGGCTGGAAGGATAGTGGAGACCGGAGGCAACGAGTTAATCGACAGGATAGAGCGTTATGGCTTCGAACAGTTCTGAGATCGACCACGGCAACTATGTGCCGGTGCCTGTCACCGAAGGGATACACGTTCCTGACGGAGGCAGCTACAGGAAGGTATTCCTGAACGAATTGCCTGAAAAAGGGTTCGTGGTCGGGAAAGATGCCTCCCTGGACATCACCGTAATCCTGCTTCCGGGCCATTCTGCAGACTTCCCCATCATTGTTGACCTGATCGGTGAAGGCGCAAGCGTCCGTCTCGCCGGCATCACCCTCTGCAAGGGTGACGACCAGGTCACCTTCGACATCACGATGAACCACAGGGCCGGGCACTGCAAGTCCGAACAGATATTCAATACCCTTGCTGCAGGGGCTTCCAGGAGCGCTTTCTTCGGTAAGATCGTGGTAGCGCCCGATGCACAGAAGACAGAAGCCTACCAGGAGAACCACAACATAGTCCTTTCGGACGATGCTTCGGTGAATACCAAGCCACGGCTGGAAATATATGCCGACGACGTGAAATGCTCCCACGGAGCAACGGTCGGCAAACTCAATGAAGACGAGCAGTTCTATATGAGGTCCCGCGGCATCCCGGAAGAAGAAGCCAGGGTGCTTCAGATGATATCCTTCGTAGCTCCGATACTGACTCACATCGGGGATGAGACCCTCGACGCCAATGTCGAAGCCGCAATCCGGGAATTGGCCTGAAACAAGCTTTACTCTATCTCATAGACGGCGATCCTGCATTTGTAGGATGCGCCCTCGGCAGGCTTGAGCTCCACTTCCGGTGCCCTCCGGCAGAAACGCACGCTCAGCATTTCCTTGCCTGCCTTTTTGTGTGAAATCTGGTATTTGCGGAATCCGTCTATGGTCACTTCGCAGTCCCCGGTGCCTTCCACGACCACGGTCATAGCCCCGAGTTCAAGCTTCGGTCCCTCGAAGCTGCCGACCTTGCGTATGGTCTCGGTAACTATCGGGCGCATTCCCTCCGATGGCTTCCAGCAGAAATCACTCAGGAGGATGGTTGCCCCGTTGCGGACTGCGTCCATCTCGTGAGGAGTCGGGAATATGGAGGACTGGTTCTCGTGTCCCGTAGCCTTTAGGACTTCGCAAATATTCTTCGTGGTCATCCCGTACCACATACTGGAAACTCCCGTACGCCCTCCTATACCGTCCAATCTGTCAAGTATTTCCTTCGGTTCGATAGTATCTCTCCCCTTCGGCTTGTCCATACTGAAGAATATCAGGCAGTCGGAAATCTTCCTTAGCTTCCTGGCCACCTCATAGTCGGAAGTGAAGCCGTAGAACTCGTCTCCGAGTATGCGCTTGGCCACCTCATACCCTTCGTAGATGTCACAGTGGAGGATCGGCTTGATGCCGCACTTCTTGCACTCCAGAAGCATTTCCTCGAAGGTCGGGATCTGCTCCCGGTACTGCTCCTCGGAACTTTGAAGCCTGTACTTGTCCCTCAGGGTCTTGAAATCCGTTTCATTGACGCGGACCTTGCCTTCTATCGGTTTCTGTCCGTCCTTCAGGCGCATAGTGCGGTTGATAGTGCCGTCGTGCATACACACCAGGACGCTGTCCTTGGTCCATCTGACGTCGCATTCTATGGATGGATAGCCGAACCTGACCGCCATACGGACCCCGGAAAGGCTGTTCTCGGGAACCAGGAAAGACTCCTTGTTGACTGTCTGGTTGTCTTCGGAAAGCCAGCAGCCCCTGTGGGCGAATACGGTAGGATAGTCTGTAAAGCGTGTGGTGGCGCAGGAGCAGGCTGCAAGGGCAACTGCGATGAATATTGTCAATCTCTTGATCATAACCGGGATGTTTGTATTACAAATATAACAATTATTATCGTCTATTCAGGCAGGCTGGTACGGAAATAATTGAATACTAACTGGTTGCTATATCAGATGGTGCCGATTTCAGTACCATCTAATCTCATATCTTATTGACAATAAACACTTTCCATACCAGGCAAAATTGCCTATATTTGCAAATAAACAGATTTCCGGATGATCCTGAACACAAATGTCAAGCTGAACCTTGGGCTGAACGTCCTGCGGAAGCGTCCTGATGGCTATCACGACATCGAGACGCTGTTTGTGCCGTATATGGAAACGGGAGACATCCTGGAGGTGATTACAGGGGAGGATTTCAGCCGGACTTCGGCCGCTCTGTTCGGAAAATACGGAGATTCTGTAGTCCAGGGAATATCCCCTGACGGAAAACTGATGGTCACCATCGCTTCCGAAGATGCCGTCGGCT
>JAGDBQ010000109.1 GCA_017958985.1 Bacteroidales bacterium | reverse complement strand
GAGCAGAGTCCCAGGAGTGGGATGCCTTACATCGAGGTGAACTGCGCTGCCATCCCGTCGGAACTTATCGAGAGCGAACTCTTCGGACACGAGAAGGGTTCTTTCACCTCGGCCATCAAGCAGCACAAGGGCAAGTTCGAGCAGGCCGACGGCGGCACCCTCTTCCTGGACGAGATAGGAGATATGAGCCTGGCCGCCCAGGCCAAGGTGCTCCGCGTGCTTCAGGAAAAGAAGCTCTCAAGGGTGGGTAGCGACAAGGATATCATCGTGGATGTCAGGGTGATAGCCGCAACCAACAAGGACCTTATGAAAGAGATCGAGAAGGGTACTTTCAGGGAAGACCTTTACCACCGTCTCAGCGTGATAGTCATCAAGGTGCCTTCGCTTGACGAAAGGAAGGACGACATCCCGCTGCTCGTGGATTACTTTATGAAGCAGGTCAGCACGGAGTCCGGTATGCCTGAAAGGGAATTCTCACCGGGAGCCATCAAGCTGCTGCAGGAGAAATCCTGGCCAGGCAATATAAGGGAGCTCAACAATGTGGTCGAGCGACTTATGATCCTGGGAGGAGATCCTGTCAGCGAGCAGGATGTGATAGCCTACGTCAGTCCGATTCGATAGCTTTCCTGAGGGTGTCGTCCACCTTCAGGTACATCTTGTAGAAAGCGTTGTCTCCTAACTTGGAGTAGCGACCGATCAATGCGCGCAGCTGCGGGATCAGATAGTCCTGGGTCTCGTCCCATTCCTTCTGGTTACAGGTGATCCCGTCCTTGCTTGAAGCGAATTCCCTGAACCGGGACGGAATATCCATTCTGTCGAGAGCCTTGTTCAGTTCCTCATAATCATCTATCCCTGAGATGGTTCCCTTGAAAGAGTCGAACATTTCCGAGGCGAATCTCATCTGGGTCGCCTTCTTGTTGCACGCAATGAAGAACTTGGAAGCCCTCGTAGTGTCCAGAGGTACGAATACGTCAGGGATTATACCTCCTCCGCCGAAGACCGTCCTGCCTCCGACAGTCTTGTATGCAAGGGTCGAATCCACCTTGATGCTGTCGGCGTCGTACATCTCCCCGTCAGTGTAGCGCTTGTAGATATCATACTGATAATCATCAGAATATGGCTTCTGGATGCACCTCCCGGACGGAGTGTAGAACCTTGCAACGGTAAGCCTTACTCCGGAGCCGTCGGAGAAATAGATAGGCTCCTGGACAAGACCTTTCCCGAACGAACGGCGGCCCATAATGACACCCCTGTCGTTGTCCTGGATGGCTCCGGCGAATATCTCGCTAGAAGATGCGGAGGACTCGTTGATGAGGACGGTGAGTTTCATATTCCTCATTATTCCGCCGCCGTCAGCCTTGTACTCCTCCTTCTTCCGGTGGAGACCTTCCATATACACTATCTCGTCTCCCTTGTCAAGGAACATATTGCAGAGCAGCAGAGCCTGGTCGAAATACCCTCCGGTGTTATCCCTAAGGTCGAATACCAGCCTGCGCATCCCCTTGTCGTACAAGGATATACAAGCATCGTACACTTCGGAGAATGTGGTCCTGCTGAACTTCGTAAGCTTGATGTAGCCGGTGGTGTCGTTGACCATGAAGGCGGCATCGACGCAGTGGACGGGAATCTTTCCCCTGGTGATTTCAAACGGGATAACCTCCTTCCCGCGGCCTACGGTGATGGTGACTTTCGTACCGGCGGGACCCTTCATCCTGCGGACCATGCTGTCCTGGGGAAAGCTTACTCCGGCTATGACCTTGTCATCCACCTTGAGGATGCGGTCGCCTTGCTGAAGGCCGACTTTCTCGGACGGACCTCCGGGGATGACTTCCAGGACTATGGCAGTATCGTTAGGCACATTGAACTGGATGCCTATTCCATCGAAATTGCCTGCCAGGTCGGTTTCGGCCTGGTCCAGCTCCACCGGCGGCATATAGACGGAATGAGGGTCCAGCGCGGCCAGGGCAGCCGTGATAGCGGCATCCGTCAGGCCGTTCCTGTCAATCGTATCGACATAGTTCTTGTCGATCTTGTCCAGGATGAGGTTAAGCTTCCGCCACTGGTTGTTCTGTATGTTGATTAGGTGCTTCCTCTGGGTATATGCGCTGAAGGTAAGCGTAAGCAGCGCTCCGACTATTATGCCCAGTAGAGCTATCCAGACGGACGATATCCTTTTCATTCTAATCTATCTTTTCGACTTCGATCCCGGCTCTCCGCAGGAGGTCCACACCGTCCGTCAGACGGTATTCATCTTTGTACACCACCCTCGTGATCCCAGCCTGGATAATCAGCTTGGAGCATTCCATACAAGGGGAAGCGGTGACGTACAAGGTTGCTCCCTGACTGCTGTTCCCGGATTTGGCAACCTTGGTGATGGCATTCGCTTCGGCGTGGAGGACGTAGGGTTTGGTGACACCGTTTTCATCTTCGCAGATGTTCTCGAATCCGGAAGGGGTACCGTTGTAACCATCGGATATGATCATCCTGTCCTTGACTATCAGGGCACCTACCTGACGCCTCTTGCAATAGGAGTTCCTGGCCCAAACTTCGGCCATCTCCAGGTATCTGTGGTCGAATTTTTCCATTATTTGCTGTTTCTCTGGTAGAGGTATCTCTTTATCGAACGTTTCGGAGTCCTTTCGAAATCTTCCGGCATAAACTCGATCTTGCGGATCTGGGCATATGCAGGGAGTTCCCTGTTGATCACCGGCAGGAGTCCCGAGAGCGTGTTCTCAAGCTCGGTACGGTTCATTCCGTCGAGTTCTCCCATATGGTAGTCAGGATAGATCAGGGCGGTGAGTCCGCCGTTGTCTTCGATAACCAGGGATTCGACCACGTATGCCACGGCATTGATTACGGCCTCCAGTTCCTCAGGATAGATGTTCTGGCCGTTAGGGCCCAGGATCATACACTTGGAGCGTCCCCTGATGAACAGGTACCCGTCCTTGTCGATCACGCCCATATCCCCGGTCCTCATCCATCCGTCCTCGGTGAAGAGGTCCTTGGTGGCTTCCTCATTCTTGTAATATCCCAGGGCGGTATTAGGACCCTTGCACTGGATTTCTCCTTCGATGAGTTCAGGGTCCTCGGAATCGATCCTGACCTGCATGTTGAGGGCTGCCTTGCCGCAGGAATACAGCTTCTTGTCGTTGAAGTGGGCATAGGTTATGATCGGGGCGCATTCCGTCATTCCGTACCCGACGGTGTACGGGAACTCGATGTCATAGAAGAACTTTTCGATATCCTTGTTGAAAGCGGCACCGCCCATAATGATTTCCACGAAGTTCCCTCCGAATGCGTTCACCAGCTCGGTCCGGATGTTTTTCTTGATCATCTTGTCGATGCCCGGAATCCTCAGCATAGTCTTGATGCTGCCTTTCTCGACCATTTTCTGGATCTTCGACTTGTATACCTTCTCGATGATCAGCGGAACCGCGATGATGATGTTCGGCTTGACTTCCTGCAGGGCCTGGGTGATGATCTTCGGGCTGGGGATCCTGGTAAGGAAATGTACGTGGGAACCGATGATCATCTGGTACAGGAACTCGAACATCATTCCGTACATATGTGCGGAAGGAAGCATCGACACGCAACTGCTCCTGTTGTTGAGCTCCGGAAGTACGCTCTTTGCGAACTGGATATTGGAACACAGGGCCCTGTATGGGATCATCACACCCTTCGAGAATCCGGATGTACCGGAGGTGTAGTTGATCATCGCGAGCTCGTTAGGGGAGTCCTTGTAATAGCACAGGTCCTCGGCTTCGAAGGAATTCGGATGCCGCTTCCCGAAATATTCGTTCATATGCTCCCTGGCCTCGGTAATCCTCGGAACACGGGCATACAGGAGCTGGAAGGTGTTGATCCTGACGACTGCGAATACGCCAGGCATCTCGTCCGGGCTGAGCCCCTCCCACACGACGTCGTCTACGAAGAGGACTTTCGCTTCAGAGTGGTTGACCAGGTAATGTATGTTTCCGGGCTTGAATTCGTGCAATATCGGAACTACTACAGCTCCGTAGGTGATTGTGGCCAGATAGCTGACGGCCCAGTTCACCTGGTTGCGGGCACAGATGGCAACCTTGTCTCCTTTGTGCAGGAAACACTTTTCGAAAGCGATGTGAAGCTTCTCTATCCGCCTTGCCACATCCCTGTAGCAGAGGCTGACGCCCTGGTAGTTTGAAAGCGCCTGCCTGTCCCAGTTCTCCCTGAAACTCTTCTCAAGGAGCTTGTTGACCGATTGGAATTGGAATTCACCCATATTCTGTCTTTTTTATTGTCCTAATTTGAAGGTTCTCTCCTTCCCGTCATAGCATTGCCCCGTCAGGGAACCTTTTTCATTGACCGTTATCTTGCTGTCCGGCCTTATCCTCTTGTCGCCCTCCGCCTTCACCAGGGACTCTCCGCCCTCGAAAGGATATACCAGGGTGCAGGAGGCGGTCCTGACGAGCCAGTATCTCTTTCCTCCGGATTCGAGCAGTTCCGGGACCTCCTTGATCGTATCAGGAGCATCGATACCTTTCCAGGACGCCACGGTCCTTCCGTGAAGGTCCACGTATCCGACAGTGTTGTCCTTGAACAGTACCATCGCGGTGTAGCCCTTGGCTCCCGTGAAGTCATACAACTTCGGTCCTGCAGCAACTTCCTTGCCCAATTCCACCGGGAACCCGCTCACGAACCTGCCCAAGCGGTCGATGAGGTACAGCTTGGAGTCTGCCGCGAACAGGAACTGGATCTTGCCGTTGTTGAAGTAGTCGGCCTCCTGTACGAACCCACGGATCGGATACTTGAAGGGGATGCCCCAGAGATCCTTGCCGTTCTCGTCCTGCAAGCACAGGGAAAGATGGCTGTTCTGATAGAACTTGTTGGTCTTTCCTGTACCGCTGTTGGTGACCTTGAACGGACCTGAAGGAACTATTACCGCAGTGTCCCTGCTGGTTCCCGGGGTGCTGCCTTTCTTCAGGAGCATACGGTCCAGCTGGAACTCCAGCCCCATCTTGTCTCCCTGGGCGACGGCGTACAAGGTTACAGGTGCATAAGTGACCCCGCTTGTAATACGCCGGATTCCCTTCGCCATCGAAGGACTGAAGCTTGCATCGATGAGGGTAGGATCTTCGCTGAGGGAATGATAAGCCCAGAATCCGCATTCTTTCTGAGGAACCCTGTCCTTGGTTACGTTGGCGGCAAGGCGGTCGGCCAGGGTCTCTCCGAGATTCTCGGCATAATAACGGATCACGTCGCTCTCGCCGGCTACGATCCAGCCTTTGACGGAAGTGGCGGCAGTCTCTCCTTCGCCTGTGAATATACCGCCGAAAAGGGTCTTGAGATAGCCTGCAGTGGCTGCGAAGTCCCTCGTAGCGCTTTCTGTATGCTTGGCTCCCGGCTTTATGAGGATAACGTGCCGGAGCTTGTTGTCGAAATGTATGTCGGCAAGGGCTGCTTCCTTGATGTCCAAGGACTTAGCCCAGTCCTCGGCGGAGAATCCGTGCTCCTTCTTCTGTTTGGAGAGGGTGGATTCATACTTGTCGAGCCTGGTCTTGGCGTCGAGGTAGTTCCTGTAAGCCTTGATATAGGCAGCGATATTCCCGACTGGTATGTCGATGATGAATTCAGTCCGGGAAGGGACTGCCTCGGTGACGGTGACAGGACCAGTGCCGGCGTGCCGCAGCACATTCAGGAAGTAGGCGGGGTCGCTTCCGTAGAGCAGTTCCCCGTGTGCCGATACACCTTCGCCCGAATACTTGCCGATGCTGAATGCCATCCAGTCTGATATCTCCTTGATGAAAGGCGCGCATTTGCGGAGCCTTTTTGCGAAATACGCGTCCAGGATATTGTCGGTATATGCGTTCGATGCAAAGATTATGTTGTCTCCGGAAACGTTCGAGGAAAGCTCGGAGAATCCGCTTGATTCAAGGACGGAATGCCCCTCGGAGATGTGCCGCAGCGAAGAATTCACTATGGTTTCCGAAGGAGATATGAGTATGAGGCTTCCGGCAGTCTTGCAGAACAGACCGGCTGAATCCGCCGTGGCCAGCAGCCTGGTGCAGTCAGGAAGGGTGTCGGCGATGGCCTTAGCTGCCTCGATGACCAGAAGCGGAGGCATATCCTTGGTATAATGGACAGAGATGATAGCCTGGTTCCTCTTCAGGGCAGGGTAGTCTTCAGATACGAGTCTGTCGAATTTCCCGGAAGTGAGTTCCCTGAATACGGCGGTCGTATCGGAAAGCATCTCGCAGGCCTTTCCGAAGTCCTTGACACACAGTACAAGGGCTGCATCGGAAGGGATTGCCGTGACCAGGCTGTGGTTCTCGATGAACTGGCCGGCACCTGCTGCCGTCCCGCTTCCGGGACTGTCCGATTTGTACAGATATGAGATTCCTGCTGCAATGCCTCCGAGGAGTACCAGTGCAGCTACGATCATTATGACCAGCGTCTTCTTGCTCATATTGCAAATATAACACAAATCATTGAGCGATGAACATATAGACTATGTTCCCGATCTGCCTTGGAGGAGCAGAACTCGATGCTGAGAATTTTGAAGTACGTGCGGCGCGTATCGCAAAGTCCCTGAGGCACTTGTCATTCGATGACACATCTTCCTGGATCTTTGCATTCACGACGTTGCCTGAAGGATCCACCGTGATGATGACGGTCACGTGTCCGGCTCCGAAACACCTGTAGGCGGGGATTGAGAGTCTGCTGGCCTTCCTGCCTGCGAGGTCGTAGGAAACCACCGACGGTCCGCTGTACTGCTGCTTCTTCTGGGACTCGTTCTTCTGAGTGATAGGTTTGCTGACAGGTATGTAATCGTCCGGTTCTTCTATCTCGTACCCGTTCTCCAGCTCCCTGGCAAGCCTTTCGGCTTCCTTATAAAGCTCCTCGGCGTTGGTGTTGCGGTCGTCCTTGAGGGTCGAACTCCTGTCCACGGCGATGTTCCTGATCGGAACCCCGGCATAGGAATCGAGCATCCGGTCGAGTTTCTGCTTAACCTCCTCCTTGAGGTTTTCCTCCTTCTTCTTTTCCTCTATCAGCTCCTGCTTGGAGAAATCGATCAAGAAGGATTCCCCCTTCCTGAGCGCCGAACTGATTTGACTGGCGAGCAGCACGATGATTACCAATAGATGGAAAATCACCGTGATATAGAGTCCTGCCCTGTCTTCGCCGGTCATAGTCGTCGCTATTTGTTTGCCTCAAGCTGTTTCTCGCTGAGAGATTTCTCGATCGTCGCCGAAATGATGTCGATGGCGACTTTATTGTGGCCGCCCTGAGGGATAATGATGTCCGCGTAACGCTTGCTAGGTTCGATGAACTGGAGGTACATCGGCTTGACGGTCTTGGTATATCTTTCGATGACGGTCTCAACTGTCTTGCCTCTCTCTAGAATATCCCTTGCCATCACACGCATCAGGCGGTCGTCATCATCAGCATCTACGAATATCTTGATGTCCATCTGGTCCCTGAGCGGCTTGCAGGTAAACACCAGGATGCCTTCTATGATAATAACTTCCGCCGGATCCACCGTTACCGTTTCGGTCTTCGACCTGGAGCAGGTGATATATGAATAGACGGGCTGCTCGATGGATTTCCCGCTCTTCAGCTCCTTCAGCTGCTCGCAGAGCAACTTGAAGTCGATCGCATCCGGATGGTCGAAATTGATCTGCTGCCTCTCCTCCATCGGAAGATGGCTGGAATCCTTGTAATATGAGTCCTGCGGTATGACCACCACCTTTTCCTTGAGCTTCTCAGTGATGGAATTCACGACTGTGGTTTTTCCCGAACCGGAACCTCCGGCTATTCCAATTACCAGCATATCCTTGTGTTGTTTATGGTTTTCAGATTCTAGAATTCGGCGTTCTTCGGAGTCCGCGGGAACGGGATGACATCACGGATATTGGACATCCCGGTAACGAACAGGAGCAACCTTTCGAAACCGAGTCCGAAACCGCTGTGAGGTACGGTGCCGTAACGGCGGGTATCGATGTACCATTCGAGGTTCTTGCGGCTCATTCCCAGCTCGTCGATCCTTCTTTCAAGCTTCTCCAGTGAGGCCTCCCTCTCGGAACCACCGATTATCTCTCCGATCTTAGGGAAGAGGATATCCATTCCCCGGACGGTTTCGCGACCTGGGGCGCAGCCTTCGTTCTGCTTCATGTAGAATGCCTTGATGGCCATAGGGAAGTCCGTGAGGATCACCGGCTTGCCGAAATGCTTCTCGACGAGGTAGCGCTCGTGTTCGCTCTGCAGGTCGGAACCCCAGTGGACAGGGAACTCAAACGTGGTTCCGTTCTTCACGGCAGCCTCGAGGATATCTATCGCCTCGGTGTAAGTCACTCTCTGGAAATCGATTCCGAGCACGCTGCGCAGCCTTTCGATAAGCCCGTCGTCGTATTTGTCGTTGAGGAACCTGAGGTCGTCCATACAGTTGTCGAGGGCGTACTGGACCAGGTATTTCACAAATTCCTCTGCGAGGACCATATTGTCGTTGATGTCGTAGAAGGCCATCTCTGGCTCGATCATCCAGAACTCGGCAAGATGTCTCGGAGTGTTGGAATTCTCAGCCCTGAAAGTCGGTCCGAATGTGTAGATCTCTCCTACGGCGGTAGCTCCAAGTTCGCCTTCAAGCTGGCCGCTCACGGTAAGGCTTGTCTTCTTCCCGAAGAAATCCTTGCTGAAGTCAACCTTGCCGTTCTCCTTCTTGGGAATATTCTCAAGGTTCATGGTAGTGACCTGGAACATATCGCCGGCACCTTCCGCATCGGATTCTGTGATCAGAGGGGTGTTGAGATAAACGAACCCCTTGTCATTGAAGAACTTGTGTATGGCGAAAGCCATTGCGTGACGGATCCTGAGCACGGCTCCGAAAGTGTTCGTGCGCAGACGCATATGTGCAACTGTTCGGAGATATTCAAGGGATGTATCCTTCTTCTGCAGCGGGAACCTCATAGGGTCGCATTCGCCGATAACTTCTATCTCGCTGGCCTGGATTTCTACAGCCTGACCGCTTCCTACGGATTCAACCAATGTTCCGGATACACTGATGCTGGCCCCAGTGGTAATCTTTGCGAGAAGCGAGTCTTCGAATTTGGATGTATCTGCAACGACCTGTATGTTGTTGACTGTGGATCCATCGTTGAGGGCGATGAACTTGATCTGTTTGTTGCCTCTCTTTGTCCTTACCCAGCCTTTGGCGAGAACTTCCCGGCCCGGTTCGGCCTTAAGCAGTTCCTTCACTTTAGTCCTTGCAATAGTGCTCATTTGTGTCAAGTTTTTTCAAAAAACAATACTATCTCACAAATATAGCACAAAATCGCCGCTTGTCAATGGGTAGATGGGGATAAATAGGTTATGAAAACCAACGATAAATAAACCTAGAAAATGTAGGTCATTGCGAAATAGGCTCCGTTGAAGTTGTCTGCTGACAGATCCATTCTCCCTCCGGATAGTAGGTAATCTGATTCAGCCGGCTGGTATGTTTTCTTGAAGCTGATCCACTCTGCACCTAGTTCAAGACCCAGTTTATGTTTGCCAATGGCGAAGTCATATCCGATCGAAGGGATTACATTGAACAAGTAAGGATTGAAATGTCCCTTATAGGAATCATCCATCCTGGCGAAGCGATGTCCGACTTCAACCTTAAAGAAAGGAGTACTTGATTCCTTCTTGTAATTCATTTTTGCAATCGCGAAAACAGGGATGCTTGGCAATACGCTATTCCCAATAGACTCCACCACACCGTCGTCTTTTACAAACCCTGTTGTTTCGTAAGAAATGACTGAAGAAAGACCGACTCCAGTTCCAGCACCCAACTTCAAATGGCTGCCAACATCAAATAAATAGGCAGCCTTGATGTCCATATTTGGTGCATACTTGTTATCAAGCAATACAAAATGATTATTTGGGCCAATGTTTGAAGACAAGGATAATTGGACGTGACCGGGCTGTGCTGTTGCAATGGTCATTGAGACGACTGACAGAAGAGTGGCCAATAACAATCTTTTCATAATTTATGCGTTTGTTATGATTAAGGAGACTATCAGAATCCGAATCCTGCTACAACCATAAGATTGGCGAAGCGATGTGTATTTACAACGTGGTATTCAGGGTATAAGATACGCATATTATTTAACCCGAGGTTCCCTTCGAATCCCAACTTGAAGTGTCTGCCGAACTCGAACATCACACTTGGACGGATCCAAACTCCTAAGTGCTTGAATTTGTCGCATTGGTTCAAAGGATCGTTAGGATCAGCATCGATATAATATGTGCCTCCCTCGCCATAGGACAGGGCAGGGCCCAGTCCTACCACCATCTTGATGCGGTCTGCTTTAAAATGATATCTTATGTCGCTGAATACATCAATGCAAGCATAGTTGTCCGGGTCCGCTCCATACTCTGGAAGCAGGACTCCTCTTTCCCAGTGGTGATGGGAAATCTCCCCGATCATATACGTCAATCCTATTCCTGGCATTACTGACCAAGTCTCATTCAGCCTTGTATCCAATCCGTAGGACAATCTCATAGCGACCCCGGGATTGTTCATCTTGCCATAATAGCCATTTTCAAGGTATAACCCACTTCCTATCTGTACAATGCTTTCGAAGCGTTTGCCGTTCAGTTGTTCTTTCTGCTGAGCGTAGACAAAACTGGATAACATTGTAAAAGCGAAAACTATCGAAACTAACTTTTTCATATGTTTATTAAGTTTATAATTAATTCTATCGGAAGTCATACCAAATGATTTATGTATCCAAAATCATAGTAACCCGCCTACTCTCCGTTCTGGATAATATGAATATTATCAGAGATATTCACGTTACTGACACCTATCCACCATTCATTCAGGGTGTCTGAATGAGCGACATCAATTTCAATAGTATTCCCATACTTTCGATGACTGACAGTCAGTTCATCCATCTGAAGTGAGATGGTGTTATTTCGATCCCAGCGAATCTTTTTGTGGCTTACTCCATCGGTAATATAATCAACATCAATGACCTCATAATTAAGAACGGTGGCCTCGTAATGCCCTCCGTCAGG
>JAGDBQ010000108.1 GCA_017958985.1 Bacteroidales bacterium | reverse complement strand
GGCCCAGGTCAAGGACCGTCCGCGTGTGCTGATGATAGTAGGCAACAAGAAGAACCTGCCTATGGACATCATCCAGCGCTGGGGGCCTGTCACTTACCTGAAGAAAGCCGACATCTACCGCTAGCCTCTCTTTCCGTTGTAGTATAAAAGAGGGTGGCCGATAATCTCTTATCAGTCACCCTTATTCCAGTTACTTGCAAGATGCGGCTATTCTACGAAATCGGATTGGATAAGGTAGTCGGCGCACATCTTAAGGCTTTCCTTCCAGTCGTCGTTGGTAAAGGCTTCTATCTCAACGATGAAAGCCTTCGTCCCAGCGGTTTCGATATTCTTGTAGATCGCATCGAAACCTACCATTCCGCTCTCTCCGAGCTCACGGTGGTCCTTGATGTGGAGCACCTTGAAACGTCCTGGATACTTGCGGAAGTATTCCACGGGAGCGGCCTGGCCCATAACGGCCCAGTAAACGTCCATCTGGAAGAATACGCACTCAGGATCGGTGTTCTCCAGCATATAGTCGTAGACTACCGTTTCCTCCACCTTCTTGAACTCGCGGGCGTGGTTGTGGTAACCGAAGATGATACCCTCGTCCTTGCACTTCTTGCCGATGGCGTTGAAGTAGGCGCAGTAGGTTTTCAGGTCGGCGAGGTTGTCAGGTATCGGGAATGAAGGTACTACGATGTATTCGCAGCCCGCTGCCTTGTGGGCGGCTATGGCCTCGTCCCACCACTCCATTGATTCGGTAAAGACTCCGGTCTTCAGCTCCTCAGGGGAGAGGGCGTGCCCGATATGGGAGGAAAGGGACTTCAGTCCGGCGGCTTCAAGGTCTGCCTTGTACTGCTCCGGATCGACTCCGTAGAGTTTCCCGTCGCGGTAGTTGGCGGCTTCTACATAGGAATATCCCATTTCTGCAAGGGCCTTGAAAGCTTCCTCGTGGTTCTCAGCGTAGAGCGTCGAATCGCCGATGACGCTCCTGATGCTGTACAGCTGGACGCCGAATTCTTTTTTCACTGGCTCATTATCAGCCTTCTTCTGGCCGCAGGAAGCAACCAGGAGAAGGACTGACATCAAGACTAAGACTGACTTCTTCATCTCTAGTCAAGCAATTTGACCTTGATGTTGCGGTACCAGACATCGTTTCCGTGATCCTGGAATCCGATGTAACCTTCGTGCTCATCGCCGCCGAGGTTGTTCAGGAGCTCGAATGCGAGAGGCCACTTCTCCTCGGAGAACTTGCTGGCCTGGAGCATCTCGGTCCACTGAGGAGTCCAGAGATGGTATTCAAGCACGTTTTCGCCGTTCTGAGCGTGTACCACCGTGCCCTGGTAGACCAGGATGCTTCCGGTGTTCCACTCCTCGAAAGGATTCTGGTTCTGAGGGACCGCAGGGATCATATCATACAGGGATGCGCTCTGGCGGTTGCCGTCCTTGCCGAGCTTGGCGTCAGGATGGTTGGCGTTGTCGAGGATCTGGTATTCAGGAGCGGAGATGTAGATAGGCTCCCACTTGACTGTTCCGTCCTCGTTCTTGGTGGTAACTTCCCTTCCGAGGTAGAAGACTCCCGAGTTGCCGCCCTTGGAGATCTTCCAGTCGAACTTCAGCTCGAAATTCTTGAACTTCTTGGTGAAGATGATGTCACCGCCGTCTCCGGACTGTGATTCTCCTGCGCCGGTGCCAGTGAATTTAAGGCAACCGTCCTCGATGGTCCAGCGGGCAGGAACGTTCTCCTTGCCGTAGCCCCTCCATCCATTGAGGGAAGTTCCGTCGAAGATCACGATGTAGCCCTCTTCGTCGACAGGGAATCCTGCCAGGTCGACCTGGGCGTTCTCCACTACTTCATAGGCAGGAACGGCGCTCTCTTCGGCCGTTGCCTTCTTGTTGTTCTTGCAAGCCGCCAGAGAGAAAACGACGGCTGCGCAAGCTGCTATTGTCAAAGCCTTCTTCATTGTGTGATAAGTTGAATTATTGTTGTTCATTGTATTATTCCGGCATATCAGGAAGCACGTAGCCTTCCCTGTACTGACGCTTGATCAGGCTGGCGGCGAACTTGCGTGCGTTGATAGGATCGGTGTAGGTATTGTTGAATGTCGGATGACCGTCCGTGATCTTGAATCCGTCCTTCTCCATTATCCTGATGGTCGCATCGGCAGGGATGTTCGTGAATTCCATCTTCTGTCCGTCCCATTCGAGGATCTGGTTGAGACCCTGGAGACGTACGGCGGCTACTCCGAGGTCCACCATCTCTACGAAAGGACCGGCCTCGCTGAAGTCGGATGCTGAAGGAATCCTGGTCTCAGGATCTTCCTTGCAGGCACGGATCCAGTCCTGCTGATGTGAGAGGGTGATCTCGCGGAGCACGTGAGGAACCTCAGGCTTCCTTCCGGAAAGGAGGATAGGATCCCTTCCGTAAGTGCCGGCGATCATGATGTCCTTTGTGCCGTAGAAAATGCTGCAGCCACCGCTGATGTTGAGGTTCACACCGGCAGGGAGACCTTCCGGCCTCTCCGGCATGAAGCCGCCGTCATACCAGCGTACCTCTACCTCAGGAAGGGCGAGTTTCGGCATATTGTCCCTGGCCGGGAACCACAGGTGGATCTTCTCGGCGCTTGGGCAGCAGTCGGTCAGGAGCTTAGTCGAGCAAGCCTCTACGCGGGTAGGGTAGCCAAGCTTCAGACCCTTGAAAGGAACGTGCATGATGTGGCAGGCCATATCGCCCATCGCACCGGTACCGAAGTCCCACCAGCCGCGGAAATTCCAAGGGGTGTAGATCGAGTTGTAAGGGCGCATAGGGGCAGGGCCGATGAAAGCATCCCAGTTGAGGGTTGAAGGAATCTTCTCCTCTACGGTAGGCCTTTCAAGTCCCTGGGGCCAGATAGGGCGGTCGGTGAAGCAATCCACTCTCCTGACTTCTCCGATCTCTCCGTTCCACAGCCACTCGAGGGCTTTGCGGGTGCCTTCCGATGACGCACCCTGGTTACCCATCTGGGTTGCTACCTTGTACTTGGCAGCGAGTTTCGTAAGGAGCCTTGCTTCATAGACCGTGAGGGTCAGCGGCTTCTCGCAATAGACGTGCTTCCCGGCTGCCATAGCCTGGGCGGCGATGATTGCGTGAGTGTGGTCGGCCGTGGCGATCATAACTGCATCCGCCTTGTCGAGCATCTCGTCGAACATCTTGCGGTAGTCGTTGTAGCGCTTCGCCTGTGGATACCTGTCGAACACGTGTGCGGCATACTTCCAGTCGACATCGCAGAGTCCGATGATGTTCTCCGTCTCCATCTCCTTCAAGTCGGCGGCACCACGTCCTCCGATACCTACACCGAGGATGTTAAGCTTGTCGATGGCAGCTACCTTCTTCTTTTTCTTGTCCTTTTTCTTGGAAGAAGACTCTCCGGCGATGATGATGTTGGGAGCGACTGCAAGTCCTGCAGCTACTGCCGTTCCTGTCTTAAGGAACGAGCGTCTTGACATTTCTTTGCTCATATTGAACTTATTGGAGTTTGTGTTTTATGTTATGTGTGATTAATCGTCTGTCCTTCAACCAACCAATATAGCAAAACCGTGTGTAAAAAGCAAAAAAAATCCTCCCTTTTGGGAGGAGACTGCCTGCAGGCCACGGCGGGACTACAGTTCTTCAAAATCCACGTCCGTGAATTTGTCTTCCTTGATGAGGTTCTCCCTCATATATGCGATTACTTCGGCAAGTCCTTCCTGGAACTTGTCGAAATCTTCCTTATAGAGGAATATCTTGTGCTTGTCGAAAGAGAAACTGCCGTCCGCCTCCTGCCTTCTCTTGCTTTCCGTGATCGTGAGGTAATAGTCGTTGTTGCCCTTCGTCGTCTTCACGTCAAAGAAGTACGTCCTCTTGCCGGCCCTGACAGGCTTGGAGAAAACGTCTTCGGAGTTGCGGTCAGCAAAGTTCTGCCGCTCAAGGTCTTCCTTGTACATCTTTCGCTCAATTAATCTTAAACACACAAATTTAAGAAAATTCTGAAATTGTGTGTTATCTTTGCATAAAAATTTGCTATACAAGATGCTCAACAGAAGAATCCTGCGGATCAAGGCCTTCAAGGCGCTTTACAGCTATGCGGAGAACCCTTCGATGACCCTCGCCGAAGTCCAGTCCCAATTCGAAACTTCCTGCGAGGCTGCGAGGTCCCTGTACCTCAAGATGCTGGCGATCATACCTTGCCTCACCGACGAGGCCCTTTCCAGGATAGAGGCTGCGAAGACTAAGTTTACCCAGACTGAAGAGGAGCGCAATCCGAACCTGAAGTTCGTCGGGAATTCCATCGCCCCGCTGCTCAAGGATGATCCTGACCTGGCGAAGATCCTCTCTCGCCGGAAGCTTGGATGGGAGAATTGCGACGCCCTCATAAGGAACGTGTTCTCATCCATCCTGACCAAGGATTATTACAAGGAATATATGGCCGACCCGCGCAGATCCCTGCGTCAGGACGCCGACCTTTTCATCAGGATATTCGAGGAAGAGTTCGTGGACAGGGAGGACCTCTGTAAGATCCTCGAAGACGAGAGCATCTGGTGGAACGATGACCTTGCATATTCGCTGTCAGTCTGCTGTGACACCCTCCGTGACCTCGGAAGGGGAAGGCGCTGGGACCTTCCGCCCCTTTACAGGAGCGAGATCACAGGCTCCGAAGAGAGCGACAAGGATTTCGCATCCAAGCTCGTGCGCACTTCGTATTCCTGCTTCGAGAAGTATTCGGCCCTCGTCGCGGAGAGTACCGACCAGTGGGAAAAGGACCGCTTGTTCACCACCGACACCGTCCTGATCGTGATGGGTCTGTCGGAGGCCAAGGCATTCCCGGAGCTTCCGCTCAGGGTCACCATCAACGAATATGTGGAGATTTCCAAGTTCTACAGCACCCCGAACAGCCGCCGTTTCGTCAACGGACTGCTCGACAGGCTCATCAAGAAGCAGATTGAGGAGGGAGATATAGTAAAGACCGAAAAAATTGATTAAATTTGTAAGAATATAAATCATTACTGAAATGACAGCACTAACTTTCTTCCTTCTGCAGGGCGGCCAGAGCCAGCCTCAGGGAGCAGCCGGCGGCGGCAGTATGTTCTGGTTGATGATCATCTTGATGTTCGTCATCATGTGGATGTTCATGATCCGTCCGCAGCGCAAGCAGCAGAAGGAGCTTGAGAAGTTCCGCAATGAACTCAAGCGGGGAGACAAGGTGGTCACCGCAGGTGGCATCTATGGTACGGTCGACGAAATCAAGGACAGGAGCGTCCTGATCAAGGTCGACGGAGATGTCAAACTCAGGGTCGACAAGAACTCCATCGTAAGGGATTATACGCAGGATACTCCTCAGGCTTAAGCATTTGGCTTTTTCAAGGGATGTGGAAGGAAAGACTCCATAATCTTCTTGGAAGATGGAATCCGCGCGGGAGAGACATTATGGTTTTCCTGATGTCTCTCTTGCTGGCTTTCGGTATCTGGCTCATCCACAACCTTTCGCTCAACTATTCCGACACGATGTCGGTATCGGTGATCGCGGAGTGCAATCTCGAGGGGCATTCCAATGTCTCCTCGAATTCCAATATGATCGCCGCCAGGTGCCGGACCACCGGATTCAGCCTCCTGCGCAACCATCACAAGGCCAAGAAGGATGCCATCCACGTCAAGTTCGACACCAAGGATATGCATCACGGCAGCGGCGAGCTGTTCTACATAACCGCCGCCGAACTGAGCAACTACGTGGGTGAATTCTTCGGTGACGGAGTGCGCCTGGAGTCGTTCCTGTCCGAAAAAGTCCAGTTCAGGTTCCCTTACGAGAACAACCGCAAGGTCCCTGTGGTACCTGTCACGATGCTCAGTTTCAGGCCTCAGTATATGGCCGTCGGGCGGATGGACGTCCAGCCGGATTCGGTGATGGTGTACGGCGAGCCCCTGCATATCGACAAGCTCGATGCCGTATATACCAAGACCATCGACCTGTCCAACCTTAAATCCAGCGCCCACGGCTCGGTCAAGCTAGAGCCTGTGGCGGGAGTGAGGTTCTCCGATACCGAAGTGAACTATTCCCTGGATGTGTCCCGCTATGTTGAGGTGAAGGCCGAGATAGCGGTCGGACTGCGGAATGTTCCTTCCGGGAAGAGTCTCACGGTTCTGCCGTCGACCGCTTCCGTGGTCTTCAAATGTGCTTTCCCGATGTCCAGCGACCCTTCCGACGAAGTGTCCCTGTTCATAGATTGGAAGGATTTCGAGTCCTCCAAGAGCGGCAAGTGCGTTCCGCACGCCACAAGGGTTCCTTCCGGTGTGATAGAGTATTCGATCTCTCCTGAAGTGTTCGACGTAGTGGAGGAGGGCAAGCAATGAAGACCGTAGCGGTAACGGGAGGTATCGGAGGAGGGAAATCCACCGTATGCGATATCCTCAGGGGAAGGGGGATTCCGGTCTACGACAGCGATTCTGCGGCGAAGCGCCTGTATGCCATTGACGAAAGGCTGCTGGATTCTATCGAGGAGGCCTTCGGCTGCGGCATCCGCCTCGGGAACGGTTCCCTGGATGCACCCAAGCTTGCATCGATTGTATTCTCGGCTCCCGCGAAGCTGAAGACATTGGAAGACATAGTCCACCCTGCCGTGAAACGGGACTTCCTGAGATGGAAGGCGGCTCAGTCCGACCGTTTCGGCGAGGAGGGGCCTTCCGACACATTCTTCGGGAACGAGCCTTTCTGTGTGATAGAGTCTGCGATCATCCTGAACAAGCCTGAATTCCTGAGCCTCGCCGACAAGGTGGTTATGGTGGATGCCCCTCTGTCAGTCCGCCTTCGTCGTGCCTGCGAGCGGGACGGTGTGAGCCAGGAGGAGGTGATCCGCAGGATGGCCGCACAGTCTTTCGACCTTTCCAAGGTGGACCTCATGATCCGCAACGACGGTACTCTGGAGGATCTCCAGGCTCAAGTGGCGGAGGTTTTCTGCAGGATATGACAATGTAGTTACAAGATAATCATTATATTTAACGGATATGAAGACAGATCTTTCAAAAATCCTTTCCATTTCTGGCCAGCACGGCTTGTTCCTGTACCTGGCCCAGGCACGTAACGGTGCGGTCGTAGAGTCTCTCTCCGACAAGAAGAGGATGGTGGCTGACGTTAAGAGCCGCATCACTACGCTGGAAGATATTTCCATCTATACTTCCGAGGGAGAAACCAAACTGAGGGAGGTGCTCCTCAAGATGAAGGAAGTCCTCGGCGATGCGCCGGCCCCTTCTTCAAAGGCTCCTTCAGAGGAACTCAAGAGCCTTTTCGAAAAAGCACTCCCTGACTACGACGGCGAGCGCTTCTATGTCTCCCATATGAAGAAGGTCGTGGATTGGTACAACGAGATCAGGGAATATGCTTCCTTCGATTTCACAGATCCGGACGAGGAGAAGGAAGAAGAATAGTGAAGTTATTGAAGGTCATAACTTTAGGTTGTTCCAAGAATACCGTTGACACCGAGCATCTGCTCTCGCAGCTGGACGGTGCCTACGAGATTGTGCCGGAAGGGTATGCCGGCAAGGTCGATGTGCTGCTGGTCAATACCTGCGGATTTATCGCAGATGCGAAGGAACAGTCGGTCAATACCGTGCTTGCTGCAGCTGAGCGGAAGAAGGCAGGGAAAGTGGGTAAGCTGATCGTCTTCGGCTGCCTTTCGCAGAGGTATATGTCCCAGATGCCAAGCCTGATTCCGGAAGTGGACGCCTGGTTCGGAGCGAGGGACCTGACACCTGTCGTAAAGGCGTTGGGATGCAGTCCTTCAGGCTTGCCAGGCAGGTTCAGGACCGATTCCCATCCATATGCATACCTGAAGATCTCGGAAGGTTGTGACCGCAGGTGCGCTTATTGCGCCATCCCGTTCATCAGGGGGGCACACAAGTCGGTTCCGATGGAGCAGCTGGTAGAGGAGGCATCCTTGTTGGCTGCCGTCGGGGTGAAGGAACTTATCCTGATAGCCCAGGACACTACCTATTATGGCCTGGACCTCTACAGGAAGCGTTCCCTCGCGGAACTGATCCGCCGCCTTTCCGCTGTCGAAGGCATCGAGTGGATACGTATCCACTATTCGTATCCCGCCGATTTCCCTGAGGATGTCCTCGAGGAAATGGCCCGTAATCCGAAAGTCTGCAACTACCTTGACATCCCTCTCCAGCATATCTCCGACAAGGTCCTTTCCAAGATGCACCGGCCTGAGAACGGGGAGTGGATCCGCACCCTCGTCCGCAGGCTCCGTACCGGAATACCGGAGGTTGTCCTGAGGACCACTATGATCGTGGGACATCCCGGCGAGGGGAAGAAGGAGTTCGCGGAACTCCTGGAATTCGTCCGGGAGGCCAGGTTCGAGAGGCTCGGGGCTTTCACTTATTCCGAGGAGGAAGGTACTTACGGAGCCCTGAATTACAAGGACAGTGTTCCTAGGCGGGAGAAGGAAAGGAGGCTGGCTGAACTGATGGAGATACAGTCTGGCATATCACTTGCTTTCAATCAGTCCCGGGTGGCTGTCAGGGAGCGTGTCCTGGTGGATGACTTCGTGGATAACATCCTGGTTTGCAGAAGCCGCTTCGAGAGTCCGGATGTAGATGGCGAGATTTTGGTAAACTACTCTCCTGACCTGTTCGGAGGGACTAGTGGTGAAGATTTGTGCGGGAGATTCATAGATGTGAAGATAACCGGTGCCGATGAGTATGACCTCATCGCAGAACCAATTAAATAACAACCGTATGAAAAAAGCTTCTATTTTTGGAATGGCAATCCTGTCGGCTTTGCTGACCCTTGCCTCCTGTGCGCCTCAGGCTTTCATGATCAAGCCCGAGATGAGGGCAGCTTCCAAGTCCGGAATTAATTTCAACGGCAAGTCGATGGCGGTGGTCTATATCACTGACGACGACAAACGTGACGATAGTTTCAATTCTTCCCTGGCCAATGGATTCGCAGCCAGGCTTGAAGAGGATTATTTCGGTGGCGCCCAGGCCATCGAGCTGTTCAAGATGCCTTACGAGAAAGGTGCCGACATCTCCTGCAGGGACACCCTGCTGAGCCTGGTGATGCAGAGCGGGCAGGATGTGGTGTTCCTGTTCGACAAGCCTGAATTCGGTGAGCTTCAGGTAGGCGATCCGATGAAGTTGCTCGGCGACAAGCTCCCTGCCGATTCCTCATATTCCTCGGCAGTCACAATTCCTTTCACCACCAAGGTCTATGTTTACGATTCGATGGACAAGGAGGATAAGGTCTATGGCTTCACGGGCAGCAGGAAGATAATCACCGATGTGTTCAGCAATGGCAAGACCTCCGCGTCCGTCCTGAAAGACAGGGTTTGGAAGGATATCGGCAAGGCTGCAGAACTGGCGGGCAACGCCGCAGCCAATTCTTTCCTGTCTACCTGGCAGGAGGATAGCTTCCTCGTGATCTATTACGACGGAGCTGAGAGAGGCTGGAACAAGGGTGCTGAATATGCATATGAATTCAAATGGAAGGAAGCCATCGAGCAGTGGATCCCATTGCTCCAGTGCAAAGGCAAGGAGAAGAAGGCCTGTGCCGCATACAACATTGCATTGGGATGCTTCATGAGCGGTCAGCCTGGCCTCGCCCTGGAGTGGCTGGACAGGTCCGACAGCTATGAACCGGTAAGTCTTTCAAAGAATCTGAGACTGAAGATCAAGCAATATACAGGAAGAGAATGAACGAATTTGATGTCATCATCGTCGGGGGCGGCATCACCGGTGTCGGAACTGCGAGAGACTGCGCTCTGAGAGGGCTTCGGGTCCTGCTTGTGGAGCGGAATGACATTGCCACCGGGGCTACCGGAAGGAATCACGGGCTTCTGCACAGCGGGGCCCGTTATGCAGTTACCGACAAGGAGTCAGCTACCGAGTGCATAGAAGAGAATATGATCCTGAAGAATATCGCCAGGCATTGCGTCGACGATACTTCGGGTCTTTTCATAACCCTGCCGGAGGATGACCTTGATTATCAGGCGACTTTCGTGAAGGCTTGCAACGCTGCCGGCATCAAGGCGGAGGTAATCGATCCGAAGGAAGCGATACGTATGGAGCCGTCCGTGAATCCATCCATAATCGGTGCGGTGAAAGTGCCGGACGGTTCGGTGGATCCTTTCAGGCTATGTGCGGCGAATATGGTCGATGCGCAGCTGCACGGTGCCAAGGTCCTCGTATATTCCGAAGTGAAGGAATTCATCAAGGACGGGGATACTGTCAAGGGAATCAGGGTCCTGGACCATTCCACCGGCCTTGTCTCCGATTACTACGCCCCCGTCACTGTCAATGCTGCCGGAATATGGGGACACCATATAGCCGGGCTGGCAGGAGCGAATATAGGAATGTTCCCGGCCAAGGGTTCTCTCCTGATATTCGCCCACAGGGTGAACAGCGTGGTCCTGAACCGTTGCCGCAAGCCTGCGAATGCAGACATCCTGGTTCCCGGTGATACTGTATGTGTCATAGGAACAACCTCTACCAGAGTACCTTACGAGGAGTGTGACTCTATTTCGGTGACTCCCGACGAAGTCCGTCTCCTCGTTACCGAAGGAGCCAAGCTGGCTCCTTGCCTGGAGCATACCCGGATCCTCAGGGCATATGCCGGCGTCCGTCCGCTGGTCTCTGCGGACAACGATCCTTCCGGAAGGAACATCAGCCGTGGGATCGTATGCCTGGACCACGAGACAAGGGACGGCATAAAGGGATTCGTGAGCATCACCGGAGGCAAGCTTATGACCTACCGCCTTATGGCGGAACAGGCAGCCGACCTCGTCTGCAGGAAACTCGGAATCAATGCTTCCTGCATCACGGCCAAGACCCCGCTCCCGGGGTCTGAGAAGGGTGGTATAGAAAAGATTGCCAAGAAGATATGGAATGTGCCTACCACCGCACAGAAGGCGTCGGTGGGGCGTTACGGCACTGCTGCAGCGTCGTTCGACTTCGACGACGACAAAGGGAGCCTTGTATGTGAGTGTGAGGAGGTTCCGATGTCAGAGGTGGACACGGCCATCGAGCGGCTGAACGTCAACAATCTGGTGGATCTGAGGCGTAGGACCAGGTTCGGAATGGGTACCTGCCAGGGTGAGCTATGCGCTTGCAGGGCGGCCGGAAGGATGGCCCAGGCACACGGTTGTGCTGAAAAGGCTCGTGCCGACCTCAAGGACTTTATGAATGAGAGGTGGAAAGGAATGTATCCGGTAGCCTGGGGGGAGACTCTTCGCGAGGCTGCCTACACCCAGTGGGTATATTCCGAAGTTCTTGGTATAAACGAAGGATTATGAGATTCGATACGATAATAGTCGGTGGCGGTATGTCGTCATTGGTATGTGGCATAAAGCTGCAGAAGGCTGGGAAGAAATGCCTGATCGTTTCAGCCGGGCAGAATGCTCTGCATTTCTCATCCGGCACTTTCGGTCTGCTGGCAAAACTTCCTGACGGAACGGCAGTTACCAATCCTCTTTCCGCATTGGATTCACTTCCTTCCGAGCACCCGTATTCAAAGATGGGAAGCAAGGCGGTGGCTGAATATGCTGCCGCGACTCCGAAGTTCTTCGAGGATTGCGGAGTCGAATTGCATCCTGCCGGGAATGCTTCCGGCGAAGGGGAGGTCAAGAATGGATACCGCATCACCGGAATGGGTACGATGAAGCCGGCCTGGCTGGCGATGAAAGATGTCGCTCTGTTTGAATCAAAGGATGAAGTAATTGGAAGCAAGGCGCTGATAATAAACTTTGCCGGCTTCCTTGACTTCAATGCCAGATTTATAGCTGAAGGTCTCGAAAAGAAGGGCCTTGAGTGCAAGATAGAACGAGTGGTCGTCCCGGAAGTCGAGATTCTCAGGAAGAACCCGTCCGAGATGCGGTCCGTCAACATTGCGCGTGTCGTCAGCCGTGAGTCGGTTTGGAAGGAATTCGCACATATGGTACGGGACCTCCTGAAAGGGGAGGATGTGGTAGTCTTGCCGGAAGTCTTCGGTCTCGTGGATCCGAAAGTCCCGCAGTGGCTCAGGGAGATGATCCCGGCCAAGGTGCTTTTCATCGGTACGATGCCGCCTTCGGTCCCCGGTATAAGGGCGCAGATCCAGCTCAAGAAAGCTTTTGAGGCTGCAGGAGGTACGTTCCTTATGGGTGACGAGGTGCTCGATCCTGAATTCGACGGCAGCAAGGTAGTGAGTGTGCGTACGGTAAACCTTGGATCCATGCGTCTGCAGGCAGATTCCTTCGTCCTGGCCAGCGGAAACCTCTTCGGAAAGGGACTGGTGGCTTCTCCGCTCAGGGTGGTCGAACCGGTCTTCGGTCTGGATGTCATCTACCCGGAGGACAGGAACGAATGGTATGACAAAGACTTCGCAAATGTCCAGAACTATATCGGGTTCGGAGTCCGGACAGGGAACGATTTCCGTCCGCTTAAGGATGGGAAGACCGTGGAGAACCTTTATGTGATCGGATCCGAGCTTGGCGGATGCAATCCTCTCGCTGAAGGCTGCGGGGCAGGGGTTGCGATATTCACGGCGATGAACGTAGCGGATAAATTGATGTAGTATGCAGGAGAAGAACCTCAGTTTCAATAATTTCGAACAGTGCATCAAGTGCACCATCTGTACCGCCTACTGTCCGGTGGTCGCCGTTAATCCGTCATATCCCGGTCCTAAGCAAGCCGGTCCTGACGGGGAAAGGCTCCGCTTGAAGAACAAGTTTTTCTTCGACGAGAACCTGAAGTACTGTATGAATTGCAAACGCTGCGAGGTGGCTTGCCCGTCAGGCGTGAAGATAGCCGACCTGATCCATTCAGCGCGCAGGCGGTACGGGCGTGACATCCCGGAGCTTCGCGACAGGATCCTTGCGAGCACCGACTTTATGGGCAAGGTCGCCCGTCCGTTCGCCCCTGTAGTGAATGCCGTCGTGGGGACCAAGTTCGCCAAGTCCTCGATGGACCTCCTGATGGATATAGACAAGAACCGCACTTTCCCGAAATACCAGGCTCACGGTTTCGTAGGCTGGTTCAAGAAGAACGCCAAGGCCTCGCAGGATGGTTATCCAGGTAAGGTCGCCTTTTTCCACGGCTGTTCAACTGAATTCCAGCATCCCGAAGTCGGAAAGGCTTTCGTGAAAGTCCTAAACGCAGCCGGTTACGGAGTGGAGCTGATGGACGAGAAGTGCTGCGGCGTGGCTATGATTTCCAACGGTCTTTGGAACGGAGCAGCTCGTCACGCGGAGCACAATGTGAAAGTGTTCCGGAAAGCTGTTTCTGCGGGACTTCCCGTAGTCGGTGTCTCATCCACCTGTATCTTTACTATGAGGGATGAATATCCTGACGTACTGGACGTCGACAATTCCGATGTCAGGGACAGCCTGACCCTGGTCGAGAAGTTCCTCTTCGAACTGGTAGATTCCGGGAAGGTCAAGCTTGTGTTCAAGGAAGACTACCGTGCCCGGGTTGCCTACCATATCCCTTGCCATATGGAGAAACTGGGGTGGAGCATATTCACCAAGGAGTTGTTGGGAATGATCCCCGGGGTTTCACTGACCGTCCTGGAAAGTGGTTGCTGCGGAATGGCCGGCACCTATGGTTTCAAGAAGGAGAACTACAAGTATTCCCAGGAGATAGGACGTCCGGTCTTCGAGCAGATCAAGGCCCTTTCGCCTGATTTCGTCTGCTGCGAATGCGATACCTGCAAGTGGCAGATAGAGATGTCCACCGGATATCAAGTCCTGAATCCGATCGTCATCATTGCGGATGCCCTCGATCTGGAAGCCACGGCAGCGGCGAACAAAAGATAAAAAAGGTGGGACCGTAAGCCGGTTTCTGTTTTTGAATCTGCCATTTATCTTCGCAACCTACCCCCTGGCATCGGACGGGCCGCCCTCATTTGCCAGTATATTTGGTCTTGCAGGCCCTTGCATCGTACCCGTGCGGCGTCGCCGACGCACGTCGTGAGCTCTTGCCTCGCGTTTTCACCCTTACCGACCTGCAGGCCCTTGGACCTGTGGTTTCGGCGGTTGTTTTCTGTTACGGTGCCATAAGATTACTCCCATCTGGGCTTTCCCCAGCAGGGTGCCCTGTCCTGTCCGGACTTTCCTCACCCTCGGCCGAAGCCTCGCAGCGCGGCAGATCGTCCCACCTTTTATCGCGTGCAAATATACGGAGAAACTATCATTTTTTATTAAATTTGCACTTGATATGAAAAGGTTGATTTGGGTTTGTTCGATTGCGGCACTGGCTCTGACCTCGTGCTCGAATACCTCGTCCAGGAACGTGGAGTCTTCGTCCAAGGCGGCTGTCGTGGAAAAGACTCCTGTCGCGGCTCCGGTAAAGCCCAGGCAGTACGGGATAGAGGTGGTCAAGGAATATCCCCACGATGAAATGTCCTATACTCAGGGACTTTTCTTCCAGGGAGAGCGGATGGTCGAGACCACGGGACAGTTCGGGGAATCCACCCTCAGGCTGGTCGAACCTGCCACCGGCAAGGCTCTGAAGAGGTTCGATTTCGACCGTAAGTACTTCGTGGAAGGCTCCGTGGAACTGGACGGCAACATATACGTGCTAACGTGGAAGAACAGGGTCGCCTTCATCTTCGATGCCGGGACCCTCGAATACAAGCAGACATACTCATATCCACGCGACGGCTGGGGTCTGACGACGGATGGCAGTAACCTGATAGCCAGCGACGGCTCGTCGAAGCTGTTCTGGATGGACGGGAGCTTCAAGCTCATCAAGACCATCGAGGTACGTATGAACGGGAAGCCGCTCCGGAACATCAACGAACTCGAGTGGGTTGACGGCAAGATCTGGGCGAATGTCTACCTGACCGATATGATCGTGATCATCGACCCTGCGACGGGTAACGTGGAAGGTGTGGTCGACTGTACCGGCCTTCTTCCGGATTCCCTCAGGGACGAATACACCGATGTACTCAACGGAATAGCTGTCAATCCTTCCGACGGCAGGATATATGTCACGGGCAAGTACTGGAAACGCCTGTATGAGATAAGGATAAAGGAAAAGGAATAGTTTTTTATATTACATAAGCGGGGGTACCGGCTGCTGACAGCCGGTTGAGATCATACCCAATGAACCTGATGCGGGTAATGCCGCCGTAGGGAAGCATAATCTCAAACCAGCCATATGGCTGCCCCTTGCATTGAATTGATTTCTTATGCGAGGTTTTTTGTTTTTGGCAGTATCTGCCATCGCAGCGTTCTGTACGCTGGATTCATCGGCTCAGGAGACTCCTGACACCACTAAGGCCAGACGCCTCGAGGAGGCTATCGTCCAGGCAGTCAGGGCCCAGAAGGACGCCCCTTTCGCCGTTGCCAATGTAAGCCGCGAGTCCCTCGGGGATTTCTCCCGGACCGGCCGCGAGATTCCGTTCTTGCTGTCATCTACTCCCGGAGTGCTTTCGTGGAGTGAAAACGGTGTCGGGACAGGAACGACCTATCTGCGTATCCGCGGGGCGGGGGACTCCCGGATCAACGTGACCATAGACGGAGTGCCGCTCAATTCTCCTGAGGACCAATGTGTGTTCTGGGCTAATATGAACAGCTATACCTACTTCCTGGAAAGCATCCAGGTCCAGAGAGGTGTCGGTTCTTCAACCAACGGAGACGGTGCTTTCGGTGGCTCCGTCGCCCTCCGATCGCGGCAGTTTTCATATGATCCGTTCCTGGAACTGGATGCATCGTATGGCTCTTACAATACCCGGAACGCCGGCTTTTCGGCATCCACGGGTCTGCTGGGCAACAGGTTCGCGGCTGATTTCGCCTTCCATACCACAGGTACCGACGGGTATGTCCACGGAACCGCAGGGAACTCAGGTTCCTGGTATGCAGCCTTGTCCTGGATCGGCAGGGATGTTGTCCTGAGGTACAGGAATATCGGCAACTACGAGCATACCGGCCAGGCCTGGAACGGTGTGACCGCCGGGACGGGTGACCTTTCCATAATGGACGGAACCTATGGAAACAACACGGGTATAAAGACTTACGCTGATATGTATTCGAAAGGTCTCGGTAAATTCAACTCCTTGTATGAATCCCTTGATACCGAAACCTACGGATTGTCCCGCTATACCCTGAACGACGGTTCCCTCTGGCCGAAGACAACCGACAACTTCTGGCAGGACCACAATATCCTGTCCGCCGCCTGGGATTTCGCCGATGGGTGGAACTCGACGCTGTCACTCCATTATACCCACGGTTTCGGCTACTACGAAGAATTCCGGCAGGATAACAAGCTGTCCAAATTCGGCTTCGCTTCGTTCAAGGACGCCGCCGGCAACACCGTCAAGCGGACGGATTTCATCCGTCAGAAAGGCCTTTCACAGGATGCCGGAGGTGCTGTCTGGAATATCTCCTATGCCGGCAACGGATGGGATTTCATAGGAGGGCTTTCCGCCCAGCTGTTCGGAGCCAACCATTTCGGCTATCTGACATATGTCGCCGATCCCGCCGTATGTTCCCGCTACCCGTCCCTTGCGGGTCTCTCGGATACCAACCTGGATGAAGGAAGGTACCAGTACTATGATTCTGATGCGAGGAAGAATGACTACAGCGCTTTTGTGAAGGTCTCCAGGGCCCTCGGCGAGTACTTCACCGTGTTCGGGGACTTGCAGTACCGCAGGGTGTCATATACCACCTGGGGGATTAACGACAAGTTCATCGAGAAGGAAGACGGATCCTATGAGAACCAGACACTTGACATCGACGAGACCTACAACTTCTTCAATCCTAAGGCGGGACTGAGCTGGACGCTGGGAGCACACCGCGCCTATGCTTCATTCGCCAGGAGCAACCGGGAACCTGAGCGGAACAACTTCACCGACAACGGAAGCTATCCTGCTCCCAAGGCCGAGAGCGTGAATGACTTCGAGCTTGGATACCAGTACGATGGCTCAAGGCTCAGGCTGGGCGCCAATCTGTATCTTATGGATTACGACAATCAGTTCGTCCAGACAGGAGCGGTTAGCGACATAGGCGAGGCCCTGACTACCAACATCAAGGATTCCTACAGGGCCGGAATCGAACTGACCGCCTCGGCGGACCTGGCTTCCTGGCTGACCCTCGAAGGAAATGCTGCATTGAGCAGGAACAGGATCAAGGATTTCGACGAAGTGGTGGAAGACTGGGACAACGGCAGCCAGACCATCCATTACGGCAACTCGACCCTTGCGTTCTCTCCATCGGCCATCCTGAACGGATTCGTAATACTCCATCCCGGCAGGTTCCAGGCGACTTGGCATACCTCGTACGTGAGCAGACAGTACCTGGATAATACTGAGAACAGGGACCGTTCCCTCCCGGGTTATTCGCTCTCCAGTCTCAGCTTGCGTTATCCGTTGAGGTTCAAGGGGTTGCTTAAAGAAGTGAAACTTGGCTTGGATGTCAGCAACATATTCGGTGTCCACGCCGCCACTTCGGGGTGGGTATATTCGGCCATATACGCATCAGGAGGCCATCCTGACGACAACCGCTACTACCAGGTCGGCTTCGTTCCGACCGCCGGTACCACGGTAATGGGGAGCATATCGCTTATGTTCCGCTAAATGCCGGACTTTCGCGAATATTGTGTTATATTTGCATAATATTCGGAAAGTAGTTTATGGGTCTTCTCTTGATATTCCTTTGCGGGACGCTCCTCATATCGTTCCTATGTTCCATCCTGGAGTCGGTTCTGATGTCCACTCCGCTTTCGTTCATAACGATGAAGAAGGAGCAGGGATACAAGCCTGCATCGAAGTTCCTCGAGTACAAGACCGATACCGAGAAGCCTCTCGCCGCCATCCTCTCCCTGAATACCATAGCGAATACCATAGGTGCCGCAGGGGTAGGCCGCCAGGCGACCTTGCTGTTCGGAAGTACCTGGTTCGGAATCATTTCCGCCATCACGACACTGTTGATCCTGATATTCGCGGAGATAGTCCCAAAGACTATCGGAACGTCTTCCTGGAAGCACCTGATGGGTTTCGCGACCAGGACGATGTCCGTCCTCATATTCCTTATGTATCCGCTGGTCCTTCTGGTTGGATTGATCAGCCGTTCCCTCGAGAAGGACGAGGATGAAGCTTCGGTCAGCAGGGAAGAGGTTACCGCGATGGCCAACATCGGGGTCGAGGAAGGCGTCATAGATTCCGATGAGAACAAGGTCATACAGAATATAATGAAGCTGGACAATGTCCAGGCCTGTGACGCGATGACTCCGAGGATAGTGGCTATGACCGCCCAGGAGAATATGACCTTGAAGAATTTCTACAAGAACGAACAGTATCTCCATTACTCCAGGATTCCGGTATATGCCGATTCTCCTGAGTATATCACCGGATACATCCTGTTGAGCGACGCCCTCGAGGGACTTGCGGACGATGAATTCGACAAGCGTCTCAAGGAGCTGAAGCGCCCTATCTCCTTCTTCCACGAAGAGGATTCACTGAGCAACGTATGGGATGGACTGCTGAAGAACCACGAGCAGATCGCCCTTATCATAGACGAATACGGTTGTTTCCAGGGTATCGTGACTCTCGAAGATATAATCGAGACCATCCTGGGTCTGGAGATAATCGATGAGAACGACCAGGCTATCGATATGCAACAGTTCGCCAGGGAGCGCTGGGAACGCCGCCAGAAGCGTTTCCGCACTATCAACCTTCCTAAGGAAGAAAACGTATGAGAGCTGTAATCCAGAGAGTTGCCAGCGCCGGCGTCACCATTGGCGGGAGGGTGAAGTCCTCCATAGGCAAGGGCTTGCTGGTCCTGCTCGGTGTGGGCGAGGACGACGGCCAGGAAGACATCGACTGGCTGGTCCGCAAGATATCCGCGATGAGGATCTTCGATGACGAAGCCGGCGTGATGAACCTTTCAGTGATGGACGTCGGAGGGGAAGTCCTGGTAGTCAGCCAGTTCACCTTGATGGCAAACTGCAAGAAGGGGAACCGTCCGTCCTACATCCAGGCAGCCCGGCACGAGATATCCATCCCTATGTATGAGCGTTTCTGCGAAAAGATGGCGGAACAGATAGGGAAGGCGATAGGTACGGGAGAGTTCGGCGCGATGATGGAAGTATCGCTTGTGAACGACGGTCCCGTGACCATCGTACTGGATTCTAAAGACAGGTAGCGGAGCCTACAGGAAAGCCTTCAATTCTTCGTAGAACCGTTGGGTAGGGAAGCCCATCACATTGTAGAAGGATCCATCGATCCTGGAAATCCCCACATATCCTATCCATTCCTGGATACCGTATGCACCGGCCTTGTCGTAAGGGCGGTAATTGTCTATGTAATAGTCGATTTCCTGGTCTGTCAGATCCTTGAAGTAGACGTCTGAGGAGACCGAGAAAGTCCTGGTCCGGACGGCGTCGCGGATCGTCACGGCGGTGATGACCTGGTGTTCCCGGCCGGAAAGGAGGCGCAGCATCCTGACGGCATCGTCCCTATCCACGGGTTTCCCCAGGATTTCGCTGCCGCAAAGTACCATCGTGTCGGATGTCACCAGGATCTCGTCGGGCTCCAGGGGCCTGTGGAACCCGAGGGATTTGCCCAGGGACATCGATTCGGGTACTTTCACGTGAGGTGTGTCTGCGGAATACTCTTCCTTGAAACAGGTCTCCGGATCCACCGTGAAATCTATTCCCAGGCCCGCGAGGAGTTCGCGTCTCCGCGGAGAATTCGATGCGAGGATTATCTTCTTGCCGTGCGTATCCATTCCCTTGCGCTAGAATAGTTTCTTGTACAGCTTGGAATTGAACACCCAGCGTCCCTGGGCCTTCATTACGGCTTCCATATATTCCCTGACGCAAGCCTTGCCGCCCGGACGCATCGATACGATGTCAGCGGCCTCGCGGGCTTCGATGCAGGCATCCGCCGGAGCCACCCCGATTCCTGCGGCTTCGATCACTTCCACGTCGGGAACATCGTCTCCGAAAAACATCACTTCCTCCCGCTTCAGTCCGTGCCTGCGGCAGAAGTCGTCGAAATCGTCGATCTTGACCCTCGACCCCAGGTAGATGTCCTCAGGAGGGATTCCGTTGGAACTGAAGCGTGCCCTGATGCTCTGTGAACGTCCACCGGTGATCACCGCGACGGGGAACCCGTTCATCGCGGCCATACGCACGGCAAAGCCGTCCTTCGCATCGAAGGTCCTGTAGAGCTGACCTTCGAGGTCGGCCAGGATGCCGCCGTCGGTCATTACGCCGTCTATGTCGAAGGCGAATCCTTTGATGTCCTTGAATTCGGTCATCCCAGACATCAATTGTTCTTCCCGAACTGGGGAAGGTCGCCGAGGTTGAACGTGCCGCCTTGCTGCTGTCCGCCGCCGATGTCGATCAGTCCGAACTGGGACTCATATTTGGTGACGTTGTCCATAAGGGCGTTCAGGAGCCTCTTGGCGTGCTCGGGAGTCATCACGAGGCGGTTGCTTATCTCAGGCTTCGGGAGCCCCGGAAGCATAGTCGCGAAATCGATGATGAACTCGCTGTGTGAATGGGTTATGATAGCAAGGTTCGAATAATTGCCCTTTGCGATTTCTGGTTTGATCTCCAGACTGATTTCTTTGTTGTCTGCCATATTCTTTATTTTTGGTTCCGACAGGGGGATAGCACCCGCCTGGAATACAAATTTAGTGAAAATTGTGCTATATTTGTATTTCTTGAACGTAGTTAATGGAAATATGAGCGAAAAGAAAGAACTCTCCGCCAAATACAATCCAGCGGAAGTGGAAGACAAGTGGTACGCCTGGTGGCTGGAACACAAGTGCTTCCATTCTGAACCAGATGAAAGGGAACCATATACCATAGTCATACCTCCGCCTAACGTGACGGGAATCCTCCATATGGGCCACGTGCTCAACAACACCCTCAACGATGTACTGGTACGCAAGGCCAGGATGGACGGCAAGAACGCCTGCTGGGTGCCGGGTACCGACCACGCATCCATAGCCACAGAGAGCAAGGTGGTGGCGAAACTCAAGGATATGGGAATATCGAAGGAAGACCTTTCCCGCGAAGAGTTCCTGAAATATGCCTGGGAGTGGAAGGAAGAGCACGGAGGCATCATCTTGCAGCAGCTTCGCAAGCTTGGTGCGTCCTGCGACTGGGACCGCACCAAATTCACTATGGAGCCGGCCCTCTCGGACGCTGTGATCTCTACGTTCTGCTATTTCTACAAGAAGGGGATGATATACAGGGGAGTCCGTATGGTCAACTGGGACCCGGTCGCCCTTACCGCCATCTCCGACGACGAAGTCATCCACCAGGATACGGCAAGCCATTTCTACCATATGAGATACTTCATCTCCGACGGGAACGGCAAGCCTACCGACAAGTACCTCATAGTGGCCACCACGCGCCCGGAGACCATTATGGCAGACGCGGCCGTTTGCGTCAACCCTGCTGATGAGAGGTATCATTGGCTCAAGGGTAAGAAGGTTCTTATCCCATTGATAAACAGGGAGATCCCTATCATCGAGGATAGCTATGTCGAGATGGACTTCGGAACGGGCTGCCTCAAGGTCACCCCGGCTCACGATGCCCACGACTATGAGATCGGCCTGAGGCACAACCTGCCCGTCCTGGACATCATCGACGACCACGGCAGGCTGAACGAAAATGCCACCATACTCATAGGGGAGGACAGGTTCGTCGCCAGGAAGAAGATCGTCAAGATGCTGGAGGAAGCCGGCAATCTCGAAAAGGTCGAAGACTACACGTCCCCTGTGGGTTATTCTGAGAGGACGAAGGCTGTCATCGAGCCGAAGCTTTCCGCACAGTGGTTCCTCAAGATGGGGGACCTGGCCGGGCAGGCACTCGAGGCCGTGGAATCAGGCAGGATCAAGTTCATCCCTGACAAGTACCGCAACACATACCGCCATTGGATGGAGAATGCCCACGACTGGTGCATATCCCGCCAGCTCTGGTGGGGCCAGCGCATTCCGGCATATTATCTTCCGGACGGGCAGGTTGTCGTGGAAGAGACCCCGGAACTGGCTCTGGAAGCGGCCAGGAAGATAAATCCCGCGCTCACCGCAGCCGACCTGGTCCAGGACGAGGATGTCCTCGATACCTGGTTCTCCAGCTGGCTCTGGCCTATCTCGGTATTCGATTCCGAGAGGCCAGGACATCCTGAGCACGAACCGAACAAGGACCTTGCATACTATTATCCGACCAACGACCTGGTGACCGGTCCGGACATCATCTTCTTCTGGGTGGCCAGGATGATAATGGCCGGAGGCGAGTTTATGGGCGACAAGCCTTTCAGCAACGTTTACTTTACCGGAATCGTCAGGGACAAGATCGGCCGCAAGATGAGCAAGACCCTCGGCAATTCTCCGGACCCTCTCGACCTGATCGCGAAGTACGGTGCTGATGCGGTAAGGATAGGAATGCTGTTGTGCTCCTCCGCCGGGAACGACATATTCTATGACGAGTCCCAGATAGAACAGGGCCGCAATTTCTGCAACAAGATCTGGAATTCATTCCGCCTCATGCAGGGATGGTCTGTTGATGAAAAGCTTCAGCAGAGCGATGTCAATAAGCTGGCAGTCAAATGGTTCGAGAATAAACTCAGTCAGACTGTCGAGGCTGTTGAAGACCTTTATTCCAAGTTCCGTATCTCTGATGCCCTGATGACTATCTACAAGTTGTTCTGTGATGAATACTGTTCCTGGTATCTCGAGGCTATCAAGCCTGCATACGGAGAGGCGATCGACAAGGCTACCTATGACTCCACCCTTGCGTTCTTCGAGCAGCTGCTCAAGCTGATCCACCCGGTTATGCCTTTCATCTCCGAGGAGCTCTGGCAGTCTATGGCCGGAAGGGGTGAGAACGAGACTATAATGTTCCAGCAGAGTCCTGCAGCTGGTCCGGTTGATTCGAAGGTCATCGGAGATTTCGAGATGGCCCAGGAAACCATCAATGCTCTCCGTGGAATGCGCCAGCAGAAGAACATATCTCCCAAGGAGCCTCTGTCCCTCCAGATAAAGGGGGAATTTCCCGGGGATGTGATTCCGCTTATCGTGAAACTGGCCAATGTCTCCGAGGTGAGCAAGGTCGCCGCCTTCGGGGAAGAAAGCGGAGTTTCGCTCCTGGTCAGGACGACTGAGATGTTCGTTCCTCTCGGAGGACTCGTGAACGCTGAGGAGGAGATCAGGAAGATAGAGGCAGAACTCGAACATCAGCGTGGATTCCTCGCTTCCGTGCGCAAAAAACTGTCCAACGAGGCATTCGTAGCCCACGCTCCGCAGCACGTAGTCGAGCTCGAGCGCAAGAAAGAGTCCGACAGCCTCTCCAAGATAGAAAGTCTTGAAAAGGCGCTTAATGTGCTGAAAAATAAGTAAAGAAACAATTTAGTTAATTATTATAACTTTTTTGTTATGGTATATTCCGAGACGATTTTCCCTGTCAGGTACTACGAAACCGACCAGATGGGCATCGTGCATCACTCGAATTACATCCGGTACTTCGAATGTGCGCGTAACAATATGATGGCCGAGTTCGGGTATCCCATTGAGAAGTGCGAGGAGGATGGGGTGACCATCCCGATCGTATCCGTGGAGTGCCGCTACAAGCATCCCGCGAAGATGGGGGATGTCCTCCGGGTCGTGGCCGTTATCGACAAGGTTCCGCTCGCGAAGCTCTGGATCCGCCAGGCTGTCTACAACCAGAATGGGGACCTTTGCGTGGAAGGCGAAGTGACACTTGGCTTCCTCAGCAAGGAGACCGGTCGCCCTACGCGCTGTCCGGAGCCTTTGGTCAAGGCTATAGAAGCACATATCGACGACAAATAATCATTAAAGCATATTATTATGATGCCATTATTTTACCCTCTTGCATTCGGGACATGGGAGATTGTCCTGATTGTCGCTGTCATCGTACTCCTTTTCGGAGGCAAGAAGATTCCTGAGTTGATGCAGGGCATTGGAAAGGGAGTCAAGAGTTTCAAGAAGGGGATGAACGATGTCGAGGCGGAAATGAATGATATCAAGAAGGATATCGATTCTGCTGCCAAGACTCCGGATAAGATCGAGAAGAAGGACGAGTACGACAAATAAAGTGTCCGAAGAGAGCAAAGACCAGGAACAACTGGCAGGCGAGATGTCCTTCTGGGACCATCTCGAGGTATTGAGGGGGACATTGTTCCGCTCAATACTTTACGTGTGCCTGGCCGCCGTGGTCTGCTTTTCTCTAAAGGACCTGATGTTCAAGGTTGTATTCTATCCGGCAGAGGCCGATTTCTTCCTGTATAGGTTCCTGCACTGGAAGGTGAATGTCAACCTCATCAATACCGACGTCGTCGCCCAGTTCTTCGTGCATCTGAAGGTGGCCTGTCTCGTTGGTCTGGTGCTCGTATTCCCATTGGTAATATGGGAAATCTGGAAGTTCATCGCACCTGCCTTGTACGAGAAGGAGAAGAAGATCGTCAGGGGAGCCTTCATGATGGCTTCAGTGCTCTTCTATCTGGGTGTAGCCTGCGGCTATTTCTTCGTCCTTCCGGTATGCTTGCAATTCTTCATGAACTACTCGGTTGGCGACAATGTCACCAACATGATCAACCTCAATTCGTACATCAGTCTCTTCATATCGATGGTGTTCATGATAGGGTTGGTGTTCGAGTTCCCTTCCGTCATTGCAGTGCTTTCCCGTTTCGGGATCGTGAACAAGGGTATTCTCAGGAAATACCGCAAGCATGCCTTCGTCGTCGTCCTGATCCTGGCCGCGCTGATCACTCCGGCCGACCCGCTTTCAATGTTCGTGCTGGCCGTCCCGCTTTACGGCCTTTATGAATTCAGCATCTCCCAGTGCAGGCCTGCAGTCGAGGTTGATGATAACGTGGAGGGCGGGGAATGATATCCATCAACGGGCTGACCGTAGCGTTCGGGGGATTCACCCTGCTCGACAGCATAGACTTCCATATCAGCGACAACGACAAGATCGGTCTCGTGGGCAAGAACGGTTCAGGGAAGTCCACGATAATGAAACTGATCTGCGGACTCCAGGCGCCCACCTCCGGCTCCGTGGACAAGCCCAACGGTGTCAGGATAGGTTATCTGCCCCAGATAATGGAGCATCACAAGGGCAGGACGGTGCTGGAAGAGACAATGACTGCTTTCGACCACATCACCGCGATGCACAGGGAGCTCGAAGACATCAGCGTCAGGCTTGCGGAACGTACCGATTATGAGTCGGAGGCATATCTTGGACTCATCAACCGCCTGAACGACCTTACTGATGCGCTGGCTATCGTGCAGAACGAACCTGTGGAGGTCCTCGCCCAGAAAACCCTGCTGGGACTCGGATTCAAGGATGAAGACCTGGGGCGGCGCACCGAGACATTCAGCCAGGGCTGGAATATGAGGATCGAACTTGCAAAGATCCTGCTCTCCGAGCCGGATATCCTTCTGCTCGACGAGCCTACCAACCATCTGGACATAGAGTCCATCGAATGGCTGGAAGACTATCTCAAAGGCCACCGCGGTTCGCTCCTGCTTGTCTCCCACGACCGCAAGTTCCTTGACAATGTGACGAACAGGACGGTCGAGATAGTCCTGGGCCATATCTATGATTACAAGGTGCCCTACAGCCAGTATGTAGAACTGCACAAAGAACGTCTGGCGCAGCAGCAGGCTGCTTATGCCAACCAGCAGAGGATGATCGAGAAGACGGAAGTCTTCATCAACAAGTTCCGTTACAAGCCGACCAAGTCCAACCAGGTCCAGTCCAGGATCAAGCAGCTCGAGAAACTCGAGCGTCTGGAAATAGACGAGACGGACAACGCTACCCTGACTGTCAAGTTCCCTCCGGCTCCTCGTTCCGGAGATATAGTATTCAAGGCATCGGACCTTACGGTCGGCTATCCCGGGAAGGTGGTCTTCACAGGAGCCGACATAGAAGTCAAGAGAGGGGAGAAGGTTGCACTCATCGGACGTAACGGAGAGGGAAAGACCACACTGATGCGCGTCATCGCGGGCGAGCTGGATCCAATCTCCGGTACAGCCCGTACCGGACATAATGTGAATATGGGCTATTATGCCCAGAATCAGGAAGATACACTTGACCGGAACCTTACCGTACTGGAGACTCTGGACAGCATTGCGGTCGGTGACATACGTATGAAGCTCCGTGATATCCTGGCTCAGTTCCTTTTCCGCGGCGAGGATATCGACAAGAAGGTGAGTGTCCTCTCAGGAGGTGAGAGAGCGCGGCTCGGAATGGCCAGGTTCATGCTCCAGCCTTATAACCTGCTCGCCTTGGACGAACCTACCAACCATATGGATATCAAGTCGAAAGACATCCTCAAGCAGGCTCTCAAGGCTTATGATGGCACGTTGATTGTGGTATCTCACGACCGTGACTTCCTGGATGGCCTGGTGGACAAGATGTACGAGTTCAGGGACGGGAAGGTCAAGGAGCATATCGGAAGCGTATCCGAGTTCCTGGAGAAGCGGAAGATCGAATCCCTGCAGGAACTTGAACGCAGGTTCGGTCAGACTGCAAGGGATGTCGTCCAGTCGGAGGCTGTCGAGGGGAAGGAGAAGGCAAAGCAGGCATTCGAACAGAAGCGAAGTGAATCTAAGGAACTCAGGAGGATGAAACATCGGGTCGAGTTCCTGGAAGGGGAGATAGGCAAGATCGAGTCCAAGATGAAGGAGATCGAGAAAGTGCTCTCAAACCCGACGGCTTCCGATGACATAATGGAGCTTACGAGGACCTACCTGGAGGACAAGCGCGAACTGGACCATAAAACTGCAGAATGGACCTCGCTAATGGAACGGATTGAAGATAATAACCTTTAATGTTAATGAATATGAAAACATTGATTAACAAAACGTTAGCTTTAGCTACTTTACTTATTGCATCAGCCTCATTCGCTGTTGCTCAGACTCGTACGGTCGAACACGAGTATTCTCCCTTCGACGGCGTAGTCGCATCGAATGGTTTCAAGGTCACCATCTATCAGAGCGACAAGTACGCTGCAAAGCTGACCGTCGACGACGTGCTGGAGAGCTATGTCCAGTGCTATGTCAAGGCGAACGTTCTCTATGTTGGACTCGATGACAAGAACATCCCCAAGGAGGTGAAGAAGATGTACAAGGGCAAGAACGCTCAGGAGCCTGTCCTCAGTGCCATAGTTTCTATTCCTATCCTTAACTCATTGACCTTGAACGATGATTCGCAGTTCTTCAATACTGGTACTTTAAGTGCGGAGAACTTCTCCCTCTTCCTGAACGGTACTACCGCGATCAACAACCTCAGCGTTGTTGCGAAGACTGCCGTACTCAGCGTTTCGAAGAATGCGAAGCTCACCAATGCCAATGTACGCACCGAAGGCAACATCGCGGTGGCAGGTGACGGCAAGGGTATGATGACGCTCGAATATGCTGCCGAGAACCTTGATGTCAACACCGCCGGTTCCGCGGACCTCGCTATCAACGGAGCTGCCGAGAAGGTTACCGTCAATTCTTCCAACAGTGCCAGGACGGTTGTAACCGGTGAGGCCAAGTCATTGGAAGTCACCGGGAAAGGTACGGTCGATGCCTCTGCGCTGAAGGTCAAGGAAGCCAAGTTGAGCACCAGCGGAGCGACGGTCAAGGTCAATGCCAGCAATGACATCGAACTCGACCTTGGAAAGGGATCCGAGGTGGAATATGCCGGTGACCCTACCGTAAAGATCGTCAAGATCCAGAGTTCATCCGTGACCAGGAAATAATGTTCGTCCTTGATTCCCATTCCGACACTCCTTCCCAGATGATGCGGGGACTGGATGTGGGAATACGCAACCTGAGGGGGCACGTGGATTTCCCGCGCTTGAAAGCCGGGGGAGTCGATGCCTCCTTCTTCGCTTTGTATACACCTGCCTCGATGCAGCCGGATGCCGCTACGAGATATGCCTTGGAGATGATCGGCAAGGTATATGACGCCCTGGAGGCATATCCGGGTGAGGCAGCTCTGGCACTTACGCCTGAAGACGCGTTCGCCAACAAGGAGAAGGGGCTGGTCTCCATATTCCTGGGAATGGAGAACGGGGCGCCCATACAGGAGTCCCTGTCGCTGCTGCGCCTCTTCCACCGGCTCGGGGTACGGTATGTAACTCTGACGCACAATGGAGACAACCAGATAGCGGACAGCGCGGCAGAAGGCAAGAGATGGCACGGCCTGAGCCCGTTCGGCAGGGAAGTGGTGGCCGAAATGAACCGGATAGGAATGATCGTGGACCTGGCGCACGCTTCGGACGAGACGTTCTATGACGTAATATCCTGTTCGAAGTCTCCGGTGGTATCCACGCATTCCTGCTGCAGGGCGCTTGCAGGGCATCGCAGGAATATATCGGATGATATGCTGCGTACCTTGGCGGACCACGGAGGCGTGGCGCAGATAAACTTCTATCCCGTATTCCTTTCCGACGCGTTCGCCGGGGTATTGTCCAAGTCCGGACTTGAGGAAAAAGGCTGGGTGGAGAACGAGTGGATAAAGGATCCTTACGATCCTGTAAAACGTGCCGCCTGGGATTCGGTCCTTGCAGAACTGGCTGCCTTGCCGAGACCTTCCTACAAGGAAGTGGTGGACCATATAGACCACGCAGTCAAGGTGGCCGGCATCGACCACGTCGGGATAGGGTCGGACTTCGACGGTATCGAAGTGACTCCCCAGGGCCTTGAAGATGTTTCGAAGATGCAGGCTATTTTCGACGAAATGGCAGTCAGAGGGTATTCTGACGACCAGATCGAGAAGGTAGCAGGTGCCAACTTTATCAGAGTATTCAACGAGGTGATATCCAATACGTTAGGCTAGAATCATCCTTTTGGACCGATAGTGCAACAAAAATGTTATGATTTTTTAACAATTTTGTTGCACTAATTGTATGTTAGCGAGTTGAATCATCAAGGATGAATAACCGCAGCGCATCGAGTGCAGCAGCGGCAAAACGCTCGATATTCCTCTTCCTGTCATTCTTGAAAACCTTCCTGACAGTCCTTGTGCCGTTGGGTCCGCTGACTCCGATCCATACGGTTCCCACGGGATTCTTCTCGTCGCCGGCAGGACCCGCGAGTCCTGTGGTGGATACGGAATAGGTGCTTCCGGTGAGCTTCCTGACACCCTCGGCCATAGCTGCGGCAACCTCTGAGCTTACCACTCCGTATTCACATATCAGGGACGGAGGTATGTCCAGGACTCTTTCCTTGACCGGGATTGCGTAGGATGTGACGCTTCCGAGGTAATATTCGGAAGAACCGGGAACGGAGGTGATGAGCGAGCTGATCTTTCCGCCCGTGCAGGATTCCGCGGCGCTCAAAGTCATTCCGCTGCCCCGTAAAAGGGCCCCTATCGCGTTTTCAAGCGTATCGTCCTTGAAAGAGTATATCTTGTTGCCCAGGATGGGTTTCAGGGCCTCGAAACGGGCGTCTATGCGCTTTTCCGCTTCTTCCTGGAGCCCTCCGTAGATGGAGAGCCTGAGACGGACGCCGGTCAGCTGGTTGGGCAGGTAGGCGAGGTGCATATCCTCAGGCAGGTCGTTCTCCCAGGGTTCGATCAGTTCTGCCAGGGCTGATTCAGCCAGTCCGGAGACCATTATGCATTTGTGGAAGATATCCTCGAGCGGGTTGTGGGCCTTTATGTCCTCCATCACCTCAGGCAGGGCTCCGAGGGTTTCGAAAGGCACTCCCGGCATCGCATAGAGGGTGGCAGGATGGCCGAATCTCTCTTCCGGGAAGCGGAAAACCATTATGGGGGCGGTTCCCTTGCGGTTGACTATGACATCGCAGGTATCGGGCACGAGGGCCTGCGCCTTGTTGGATTCCAGCACGTCCAGGCCTCTTGCGGAGAGGATCCCGTGGATCACCTGCAGCTGGCCTTGGTGCTCGACATATCCTGTGCTTCCCGACATCTGAGCCAGTGCAGCCTTGGTGATATCGTCACGGGTAGGTCCGAGCCCACCTGTCGAAATCACTATGTTATTGATTTCCAATTCGTGAGTCAGATTGCTCACTATTTCGTCGTGGTTGTCCCCGATAGACAGCATCCGGGTGACCTTGATGCCTGTTTCTTCAAGCGCACGTGATATGTGGGACGAGTTGGTATCGACTATCTGTCCGATGAGTATCTCATCTCCGATCGTGCATATGGATGCTTGTGTCATTTGATGTTCTTGAGTATTCTTTTGACCAGGGAAGGACCTTCGTAGATGAAGCCTGTGTATATCTGGATCAGCGATGCGCCGGATTCGAGCATTTCGCGTGCCTGTTCAGGACTCATTATGCCCCCGACTCCCACGATAGGAAGGCGTCCTCCGGTGAATTCGTGTATATACTTTACCAGAGCCAGGCTTTTCTTGAACAAAGGTGCTCCGGAGAGGCCTCCGTTGCCTATTTTTTCCAATCTGCTCTCACTGGTCCTCAGCCCCTCGCGTGAAGTGGTGGTATTGCCGGCCACGATTCCGTCTATGCCCGAAAGCATACAGTACTTGAGTATCTCATCAAGCTCTTCGTGAGGTATGTCAGGGGAGACCTTGACCAGTATCGGCTTGTAGCTGTCGTAACAGATCCTGAGGTCCAGCATCGGGTCCAGTATGTCCGACAGGTATGACACGTCCTGCAGGTTCCTGAGGCCTTCCACGTTGGGGCAGGAGACATTGACCGTAAACAAGTCGACAAAGTCGTAGAGCATCGAGAAAGCCTTAGTATAGTCGGCCACCGTGTCTTCGTCCGATGCGCTCTTGCTATTCTTGGCGATGCTGGCGGCCAGGATGGTTCTCGGCTTGTCCTTGCTGATATGCGAGATGGCGTTCCTGACCCCTTTGTTGTTGATTCCCATCCTGTTGATCAACGCCTTGTCCTGAGGCAGGCGGAAGAGCCTGGGCTTGGGATTGCCTTCCTGGGGCTCCGGCGTCAGCGAACCGATCTCGATGAACGAGAAACCGAACCTGGAGAGCTCGTTGTAATGCTCACCGTTCTTGTCCAATCCTGCAGCAAGGCCCACCGGGTTGGGGAAATCAATGCCGAAAACGTTTCTGGAAAGGGCGGGATCGTTGTGCGAGTAGAAAAGGCTCGTGAGGCTTCCGGCCAGGGGGATCCGGCTCAATGCACCCAGGGCACGCAACGTGAAGTTGTGCGCAGTTTCAGGCGACAGCCCGAAAAGGATAGGCCGTATCAACTGTTTGTACATACAGGATACAAATATAATAAAAAAGCTCTAACGCCATTCAGGAGATTTCCTGATATGTTCCGTCGGAATAAAAGAGCACGACTTTCACTATCTTCCTATCCCGAGCATTAATCTGCTTATTATCAGGTTGTTGAACCTCGGCTGAGAACAAGTTTGGCTCTTGAGAATCGATTATTCGCGAAGATTCGGCCTGGCGGTTGTCTTTATACATCCTGCCGCGCCCTGAAATCAGCCATTCCAGGGAAAGGTCCGGATAATTGCGGGACAGGCTGTCGAGGAATTCGAAGCCGGGCTTGTTACGACCCGACAGGACGTGGGAGACACCGGCACGAGCGACCCCGAGAGTCTCTGCGAATTTGGACTGGGAGATATTCTCAGCTGCAAGGAACTGTTGAAGACGTTTGTTCATAATACCGATCTTTGTTTACAAATATAACCATAAGATTTGTAAAAACAAATACATTACTGGCGTCACAATTGTAGGCAATATCGGGATAGGTAAGCTTATATAGCTATATATCAATTTAGATAAACTATCATAAATATCTGAAACTACGATTATTAAATATCGGAATATAGTGTATTTCACCCCATCTTGGGTACCGGGGCATGACCGGTTACACGAATAAGTTTTACCATTGGGCGATATAATTTATATAAATATTCTGATATTCAATAAATTAGATACATAATGATTCCTTCATAAAATATTCTTATTGTATTTATGTGAATAGCGGCCCAAAATTAACGGATTGTATACAAAAGTTACAAATGTTAACAAGATTTTGGAGAGGAGGGAGGCCCGAAGCGAGAATTTGATATTTGTGATACTTAGGCTAAATTTGCGAGTATTTTAAAATGTCAAGATGATTCCATCGATACAGATCAAGGACTACGCTTATGACCTCCCGGACGAAAGGATCGCGAAATATCCTCTGCCTCACCGGGACGAATCTAAATTGTTATGTTACCGCGACGGTTCGGTCGTGGACAAGTCATTCAAGGATCTCCCTTCTCTTCTCCCGATTGGATCCCTGATGGTGTTCAACGACACCAAGGTCGTCCCTGCCAGGCTTCATTTCCAGAGGGAATCCGGGGCGGTCATAGAGATATTCTGCCTCGAGCCAGTCGATCCGCCGGAGTATAACACTTCTTTCGCTTCTACTGATTCCTGCCGCTGGAAATGTGTGATAGGCAATGCAAAGCGCTGGAAGGGCGACGTGCTGTCGCTATGCAACCCCGAGGGGGATCCATCCGTTTCTACTATGGACCTGAAGGCAATCCTCATCGACCGTTCAGACAGGACGGGGACGGTAGAATTCAGGTGGAACGACGGCAAGCCGTTCTCGCAAGTCCTTGAAACTTGCGGCAGTGTCCCCATCCCGCCTTATCTCAACCGTGAGACCGAGGCCATCGATACGGAACGTTACCAAACGCTCTATGCGAAGATCCGTGGTTCCGTTGCGGCTCCTACTGCAGGCCTCCATTTCACGGACAGTGTCCTTGAAGATATCGATGCCAGGGGAATCAAGAGGGAAACCGTCTGCCTCCACGTAGGGGCGGGCACCTTCCTGCCGGTCAAGAGTGCGGATGTTTCCGAGCATCCGATGCACAGGGAGCCTTTCACCGTGTCGCTCGGTCTCCTTAAAGACATCAGGAACCGCGCGGGGAGCCTTGTGGCAGTAGGAACGACATCGGTGCGTACGTTGGAGTCCCTATATTACGTCGGTGTCAGCTGCATCGAAGGGGGCTCACCTGCAGACGTGGGGCAGTGGGCGCCATATGAGAGGGAATATTCCTATACTATGGAAGAGAGCCTCGATGCAATAATCTCATACCTGGAAAAGTCGGGCTCCGAAGAGCTTGAAGTGGGGACGAGGATAATAATCGTTCCGGGTTTCAGGTTCAGGCTCACAGATATCCTCGTGACTAATTTCCATCAACCTGAAAGCACGCTGATCCTCCTGGTATCAGCTTTCGTGGGAGGGGACTGGCGGACAATATACGACCACGCGCTTGCCGGGAACTACCGTTTCCTGAGTTACGGGGACAGTTCCTTGCTTTTCAGGCGAGACGTTGCGCTTTAGCCGGAGAATTGCTATATTTGTTATTTGAGAAAAGTCCGAACCTATGGCTGATATATCCGAATTCGAAAGCATATGCCCTTACAGCGACGAGGAAGCAGTCGAGGCTTTGCATAAAGTGGCGAACCATCCTGCCGTACTCGCGATCTCCGAATACCTTTTCCCGGATGAGAAGATGACCTACCTGCGGGATGCGCTCAAGCAGGTCAACAGCATCGACGAATTCCAGGAAGCGGTTATGAACAAGGCGGTCAACTGGTGCATCGACCATACCATCCATAATTTCTCGTATGATGGCATATCATACATCAAGGGGATGCGCGGCAAGTTCGTGGCTATGTCCAACCACAGGGACATAATCCTGGATCCTGCCATCACTCAAGCCGTGTTTTTCCGTAACGGGATCCCTCTTACCGAAATATGCGTCGGAGACAATCTGATCAAGCAGAGCAAGACCGTCGAGTACCTTCTCCGTTCGAACAGGATGATCAAGGTGATCCGCGGAATCTCCGCCAGGGAACTCTACCTCTCTTCCCAGGTCCTGTCCAAGTACATCAGGCAGACCATCACCTCCGGAAAGGCGTCGATTTGGCTCGCTCAGAGGCAGGGAAGGACAAAGGACGGAATCGATACCACTGAGCAGGGCCTCCTGAAGATGCTCGATATGAGCGGGACGAAATCGTTCAAGGAGAATTTCCTGGAACTCAACATCATACCTCTCAGCATTTCCTATGAATATGAGCCTTGCGACATCCGCAAGGCGCGTGAGATACTGATTTCGCGCACCCAGAAATACGTCAAGTCCCACGACGAGGATATGCACAGCATCGTGATGGGTATCCGCCAGGACAAGGGCAACGTCCATCTCAATTTCGGCCTTCCTCTTACCGAGGACGAGATAGAGATTGCTTCCAGATGCGACAAGAATGACCGTTACCAGTCCATCCGCTATGCGGTGGACAAGCGTGTGATCGCAGGGTACCACCTCTGGAAGACCAATTACATCGCGTATGACCTCGTTAATCACAGTTACAAGTATTCCGACTTGTACAAACACGAGGATGTGGAAGCTTTCACGGCTTATACGGAACACAGACTGGACAAGGTGGAGCGCAAGCTGAACCGTGAGGACCTCCGCGAGATATTCCTCCGGATATATGCCAATCCGGTTGTGTCCAAGGAACGTCTGGCGACTGGCGAACCTCTCAGACAGGAATAAGGAATGGGATTGCAGATATTGATTTTGCTGGCAGGTCTCCTGCTCGTCGTTCTCGGGGCCGACTGGCTCGTAGACGGTTCATCGGCGATTGCAAGGAAAGCCGGTCTGAGCGAATTCGTGATCGGACTGACTATCATAGGTATCGGTACCTCGATGCCGGAACTGGTCGTAAGCCTTACAGGCGCATTGAAGGGCAGCTCCGACATCGCTGTCGGTAACGTAGTCGGTTCCAATATATTCAATGTCCTCCTGATACTGGGTCTGACGGCCGTCATACGGCCGGTAGGGATCACCAGGGCGAACCGGAGGCAGGATATCCCGCTCAACCTGATCGTAGGCTTCCTCCTCATCATCTGCGGCTATCATTTCACCTTGTTCAGGATCGGCAGGGAAGACATCCTCTCCAGGTTCGACGGAATACTGTTCCTGGTCCTGTTCGCAGTGTATATGTACATGTCCTTCAAGAACGGGAAAGAGGAAGCCGCGGCCTCGGAAGGTGAGGGAACGAAAGAGAAGACTCGTCCGCTTGGAATAGCGATACTGATGGTTATCGCCGGTCTTGCAGCCCTTGTATTCGGCGGCGACAAGTTCGTGGATTCAGCGAGGACGATCGCCGGGATGCTGGGCATCAGCGACAAGTTCATTGCCGTTACTATCCTGGCCGGCGGCACTTCGATGCCGGAACTTGTGACCTGCGTCGTCGCAGCTTTCAAGAAGAAGGACCAGCTGGCCCTCGGAAACATCATCGGGTCCAACATTTCCAATATCCTCCTCATCCTCGGGTCTTCCTCCGTGGTATATCGCAGGCTTCCGGGAGGTCCTGGAGGGCTTTCTTTCGGAGGGATGACGGTTGCTGACCTGGGTATCCTGATACTGAGTTCCTTGCTCCTGTGGTCCAGTTCATACACAGGCCGGAAGGATACAATCGACCGTGCCGACGGGTCGGTGTTCCTGACTTGCTTCGCTGTCTATATGGTGATCCTTTTCCATCAGCTCTGATAATTCAAATCTTTCTATAATATGAAATTTCAGCCGACTAAGTACCAGCTAATGAACGTAGGGACCGGAAGGATCTTCGATGATCAGTTCTGGGCGCTGGGTGATCCTGAAGCTCCCGCTCCTTCTTTGGTAAGGGCGGTCTATGAGAATGAACAATTCAATCCCAGGGACGACCTCCGCGGCCTGTACCGTTATGCCGGATGGCTTCCTGTCAACAGGACCCTGAGACGTTCGCACTGTCCGGTGACGTACAAGAGCAAGGGACTTTCCGACCTGCTCGGAATGCGCAATCTGTACATAACCCTTTCGGGATACGTGCCCAAGAGGGGAGCGAAGATGGAAACCTGCTCCTTCAAGGAGACGGAGGCTTTCTCCGTCTGTGCGAGGTTGCCTAAGAACGACAAGCATATCCTGGTCGTCCAGTCGGCCGGCAATACCGCAAGGGCTTTCGCCAGGGTCTGTTCGGACAATGACATACCTATCGTGATCTGCATCCCGAACGACAATATCAGCGACCTGTGGTTCACGAGGCGCATCAAGTCCTGCGTGAAGGTGATAGCCACCCCTCACGGTACAGATTATTACGATGCTATCGCTCTTGGAGAGAAGCTTGCCAAGGATCCGCGCTATCTGCTCGAGGGCGGTGCCAAGAACGTAGCCAGAAGGGACGGAATGGGTACGACGGTCCTGAGCGCGGTAGAGAAGATAGGCCGCATCCCAGACGCTTATTTCCAGGCCGTCGGCAGCGGAACCGGTGCCATAGCCGCCTGGGAGAATGCCTGCAGGCTCGAGAAGGACGGCCGTTTCGGGAAGAACAATATGCGTGTCTACTGCGTACAGAATGCCCCGTACACCCTGATGTATGATTCCTGGAAAGCCGGGTCCAGGGAACTTGTCCCGATCACTCCGGAAGAGTCCCGCACGAATGCGGAAATCATCCTCGCCAAGGTACTTTCCAACAGGAAACCGCCGTACAGCCTCGCAGGAGGGGTATTCGACACACTCAAGGCGTCAGGCGGTGATTTCTACAAGGTCACGAATGACGAGATCGTGTACTGGATGCTCCAGTATTTCAACAAGGAAGGGTACGATATATTACCGGCTGCCGCATCCGCTGTGGCGGCCCTCAAGAAGGCTCTCGATGAGGGAGCGGTAGGGAAGGACGAGACTGTGATGCTCAACATCACCGGAGCGGGAATGCTGAATGCCACCCGCGGCGGCTTCGAACTCAAGGAGCCTGACCTCGTGCTGAGTACTGACCTTTCCGCTGAGGAAGTTATAGGCAGCGTGGATCGTTTGTTCAGGTAATCACTTCCTGAGGGCGAGTGCGCAGACGTTTTCTACGTGCTGCGTGTGTGGGAACATATCCACCGGCTGGACGGCCGTGATATCGTATTTTTCGCACAGGATCGCGAGATCGCGGGCCTGTGAGGCAGGATTGCAGCTGACATAGACGATACGGGCAGGGGAGGCGTCCAGTATGACCTTGGCTACGTCCGGATGTATCCCGGCCCGAGGTGGGTCTAGGATTATGACGTCCGGACGACCGTGCTCATCGATGAAGCCGGAATCGAGGACGTCTTTCATATCTCCGGCGAAGAACTCGCAGTTGGTGATGCCGTTGGCCACGGCGTTCTTCCTGGCGTCTTCGATAGCTTCAGGTACATATTCGATACCGATCACCTTCCTGGCTTTCCTGGATACGAACTGGGCGATGGTGCCGGTGCCGGTGTAGAGGTCGTATACGATCTCGTCACCCGTGAGTCCTGCGAATTCGCGGGCGACTCCGTAAAGCTTCAAGGCCTGCTCGCTGTTGGTCTGGTAGAATGACTTCGGACCGATCCTGAAAGTGAGCCCCTCCATCTTCTCGGTGATGGTCTCGGAACCCTTGTAAAGGATGCATTCCTGATCTCCGATGGAATCGTTTAACTTATTGTTAATTACGTAATAAAGCGATGTTATCTCAGGGAATGCTTCCGCTATGGCATCAAGCATTTTCTCCCTGTCTTTACGGGCTTCGTAGAAGAAGCACATTATCACCATCAGGTCGCCGGTGTCGGTCGTCCTGATGAACATATTCCTGACGAAACCTACGTTGTTGCGGATATCGAAGAAATCGAGTCCATTCCTGACGGCATATTCACGGCAGAACAGGCGGATGTCGTTCGAAGGGTCCTTCTGGAGGTAGCAGTGCTTTATGTCCAGGACTTTGTCGAAAAACTTGCCCACGTGGAAGCCCAGACCCGCTCTTTCAGCTTCAGGAACACTTTCAGGATCTTCTCCTTTGAGGAACCAGCGCTTCGATGAATAGGTGAATTCCAGCTTGTTACGGTAATAGCGCGTCTTGTCTGAAGGCAGCGTGGGCCTTATTTCAGGAACCTGAAGGTGTCCGAGGCGCACAAGCTGGTCTTCGACTTGCCTGCGTTTGGCTTCCAGCTGGAGTGGATAGGGCAGTGGCTGCCATTTGCACCCGCCGCAGATGCCGAAATGCTCGCAGAACGGCTCAAGGCGGTCCGGCGACGGCTCGACGATCTTATCTATGAAACCTTCGTAATAGTTCTTGCTTTTCTTGGTTATCCTGATGTTCACGACGTCTCCCGGTACTGCGAACGGTACGAATACCACAGCACCGTTCCAGTGGGTGAGTGCCTTGCCTTCGGCAGCGCAAGATTCTATCGTCAGGTTCTCCAGCAGGAGGTCGACTCTTTTCCTTGACATCGTTAACTTAACATAATATAAATTGTGTAACAGAAGGGGTAATTTGGCTAAACCAAGGCTGCAAGGGCCGCAGCGTCGAATTTGGAAGGTTCATAACCCTGTTTGAAAGTCGCTCCTTCACCGAGAATCTCGAATCCTGCAGCGCTGGCCATCTCGTTGAGCAATTTAACGCTTGCAGGTGCCCAGGTGCAGGAACCGAACGCGAAGAATCTGCGATCCTTTACCTGACGGTCGCATATTCCCTCCATCAGTTGACGGACCGGCGGGAATATTCCGTTGTTGTAAGTCGGAGATCCAAGCACGATCGTGTCGAATTTGAAAACGTCGCGGAGCGCGAATGAATAGTTCTCTTCGGTCAGGTCGTGGACCGCGCACGGAATTCCGCATTTTGATATGGCTTCAGCAAGCGCCAGGGCTGCCTTTTCGGTATTTCCGTACATTGACCCGTACGCCAGGCAGACCCCGTGGGACGCTTCATATCGGCTCAACTTATCATAATATTGTATTACATCTGCGACCTGGTTCTCCCAAACCGGGCCGTGAGTGCTGCATATCCGGTTGATTTCCAGGCCTCCGAGCTTTTTCAATGCCGACTGGACAGGGTTTGCATATTTTCCGACTATGCTCGCGTAATACCGCGTCATCTCGTCCTTGAAATCTTCAAAAGTATTTGATTTTGAATCAGTTACATTACCTTTGAGAGCTTTGAAGGTGCCGAATGCATCGCCGCTGAACAGGGTTTTCTCCTCCGGACACCAGGTGACCATCGTCTCCGGCCAGTGCACCATCGGGACCATGAAGAATTGGAGCGTGGATGCCCCCAGGGACAGGGACTCCCCTTCCCTTATGGTCATCACATTCTCTGTCAAACCGTTGAATCCCTCTATCATAGGGACCGCTTTTTGGTTCGTAACTATCGTACAATCAGGATATTCCAATCTTACAGCCGCCTGAAGTGCGCTATGGTCCGGCTCCATATGGTTCACGATGAGATAGTCTATCTTCCTGTCCCCTATCTCCTGTTTGATATTCGCCAGGAATCCTTCCCTGAACCCAGCCGCAGCCGTATCGATCAGGGCTATCTTCTCATCTACCACCAGATAGGAATTGTAACTTACTCCGTACGGGAGCGGCCATTGACGCTCGAACAGGACCGTGCTCAGGTCATCGACTCCCACATACCGGATTCTGTCGGTTAGTTTCATTTTTGTTCTTTAAAGCTTTGTTCTGTGTAATGCAAATTTACGAAACTTATTCCTCTTTTTGCTAAATTTGTATCTGCTGCTGACTTTTTTAGCGGAAGAGCGACCGTAACAAAAAAGTTATACAATCAAACAATATTGTTTTACTAGCTGAATATTAAATAATTAAATATGAATTCCGACGCTAATCAATATACTGCCCAAAGCATAGTGCTCCCTCCCCTGCCAGAGAGGATGAGGCCTGTGGACCTGTCCGGATATGTCGGTCAGAAGCATCTTGTGGGCGAAGGATGCATACTGAGGAATATGATCGAGAGCGGTAATCTTTCCTCATTCATACTTTGGGGCCCTCCCGGCGTCGGGAAGACTACCCTGGCAGGGATCATAGCTCGGACTCTGAACCGCGAGTTCAATACGCTTTCTGCGGTCAGTGCAGGAGTAAAGGATGTCAGGGATGTAATAGACAGGGCGAGGAACCGTTCTGTCTTCTCGCAGGGTGCCGCTCCGATCCTGTTCATCGATGAGATCCACCGCTTCAACAAAGCTCAGCAGGACGCCCTTCTCGGGGCGGTGGAAAACGGTACGATAGTCCTGATAGGAGCTACTACTGAGAATCCTTCGTTCGAGGTGATCACTCCCCTTCTGTCACGCTGCCAGGTTTTCGTCCTGAAGTCCCTGGAAAAGGCCGACCTGCAGCTTCTCCTCGACCGTGCCCTGTCCGAAGACGTACTTCTGAAGGAAATGGATATAGAGGTCGTGGAGTCCGAGGCCCTGTTCCGGTACAGCGGAGGTGACGCCAGGAAGCTTCTGAATGTTCTGGAGATAGTCGTGGATTCCTTTGCAGGAAAGGATGGGCCGATCGTAATCGACAACAAGACCGTATCCGCCTGCATCCAGGAGAATATGGCCATCTATGACAAGGACGGCGAGATGCATTACGATATCATATCGGCTTTCATCAAGTCCATCAGGGGGTCGGATCCGAATGCAGCCGTCTATTACCTGGCCAGGATGCTGGACGGTGGTGAAGATCCTCTGTTCATCGCCAGGCGCCTTTGCCTGTCCGCCTCCGAAGACGTCGGACTGGCGAATCCCAACGCCCTGCTCCTGGCTGACGCGTGCTTCCGCGTGGTCCATCAGATCGGAATGCCCGAGGCGCGGATACCGCTTGCCGAAGTGACCGTCTATCTTGCGAGTTCTCCGAAGAGCAATGCCTCCTACCTCGCGGTGGAGAAGGCTCTCGGTTTTGTCCATAATGAGCCCGCCAGGCCGGTCCCGCTGTATCTGAGGAACGCTCCGACCAAGCTGATGGAGGAACTCGGATACTCGGACGGCTACAAGTATGCTCACGATTATCCGGGGCATTTCGTGGATCTCGAGTTCCTGCCGGAAGGGATGGAGGGAACGGTGTTCTACGAACCGGCGCCGAACGCCCACGAAGACAGGCTCAAGGCCTATCTCCAGGCTTGCTGGCCGAAGTATTATCCACCGGGTCAGAAAGGATAGCCGACTCCGAAGTGCAGGGTGAGGGCATTGTCGAGATCGTCGTCGGAATACCCGAACGGGTACCACCTGTTTTCTGCAGGCATAGAAGGATCGTATAGCTTGACACCCATATCAAGCCTGATTATCAAGAAGTTCAAATCGAGGCGCAGACCGTAGCCCCAGTTGGCTGCTATGCTCTGCGACAGACTCTTGAAGTCGAAACGTGTCTTGACGGCTTCATCTCCGTCGGCTTCCCTCTGGGTCCAGACGTTTCCTACATCCAGGAATACGGCTCCGCATACTTTCCAGAACATCGGGAAGCGGTATTCAAGGTTGGCCTCAAGCTTTATGTCACCTGTCTGGCTCGGGATCACGAACGCCGAATCCCTCTGGGCGAATCCGGGACCCAGGGCACGCGCCTGCCATCCTCTCATACTGTTGGCGCCTCCGCTGTAGAACTGCTTCTCGAATGGCATCGCACTGGAGTTCCCGTAGGCGTAGCCGATCCCGCCCATCAGGCGCATCGCGATGGCCTGGTTGTCGTTCCTGCCGAATACGAGGGTCCTGCCCAGGGTCACTTCGTTCCTGATGTACTGTGAGAACGGGGTCCCCCAGATGAGCTTGGAGCCATATTCATCTGTCTTGAATGCGCTGCCGAACATACTGAGGATGTTGCCTGAGGCGTCGAACAGGTACCGTATGTAGCTGTAGGAGCGTCTCGGTATCAGGTCGGAGCAGGTCGTGTAATAGAACATCACTCCGGTTCCCACGTCGAAGTGGTTCTGGTAGGCATCCCTGAGGAAAGGATTCCCGGCCAGGTTGTTATAGAATGATTCGTCCAGATGGGTCAGCCGGACAATCTTCGCCTGGAGAGGGTTTATCTGGTAGAAGAACCGCCCGTCCATCAGGGAGCCGGTATAGCCGAAAGTGGTGGAAATCATATTCCTGGTGTACTCGGGCCGGTTCTGGTAGTTGTATGAGGAACTGATCTCGGTGCGCGGTACGTTCGGGCCCTGGAAGATGGAGTTCGGAAGTCCCAGGAACTGAGGGAAACTGATGCTCGTATTCACACCGAATTCATTCGACTTGACGTTCCGGTCGTTGTACTTGAACTGGAAATTCCCCAGGAAACCCAGGTTGAGCCATTCTCCCCCGTTGAACAGGCTCTTGTGGTAGTAATTCAGCTGCGGAGACACTCCGATGAGTCCGGTGGAGTTCGTGGAGGATTCGAGGTTCACCTTGAATCCCTGCATCTTGGATTTCGTGAGGCTTATATTGCTGTTTACGACCCCTGAATCAGTGGGATTGAGCGTTACCCTTACTCCGCTGAATACCTTGAGGTTGGAAAGCCTGGCATAGGTGGTGTTCACATCCTGCTCGTTGTAGAGGGATCCGGGTTTTATGGTGCACATATCGCGCAGGACCTTCTCGTTGAATTTCAGGTTCCTGTCCCACTCGATGGTGACGTCGCCGAAGGTGTATTTGCGGTGGGGAGCGGCGTTTTCAGCGGTTTGGTTACGGGTATATTCACGCACGAACTCCTTGAGATCGGCCGTGTCGCGTTTAACGAGGGTGTCGGCTTCGAATGAGAAATAGTTCTTGGTGAATCCGAAATAACCGTGCTGGCGGAAGTATGCCGCCGACCTTACCGTTTCCTTCTCGAGAGCATCCTCGGAAAGCCAGTCCCCTTTCTTTACCGTGATGTTGGCGGTGTCGGCATAGAAGTCTTCGGCAAACTGGCCGTCGGGGATGGAATAAGTGATGTCTCCTATCCTGTATCTCTTGCCAAGAGTCACTATGTAGTTGACTTCTATCTTCTTGCCTTTGGTCCTGGTCTCGTAGTCCACGGAGGAGTCGTAGTAGCCCAGGTATTCAAGGTGCCTCTTTATGTTATCTATGGAGGCGTTGACCTGGGAGGACTGGTACACGACCGGGGCAACCCCTATCTTCCGCAGGAAGCGGTCCATCTTCCCGTCTTCATTCCGCCCTGACCAGTTGTAGATGTTCAGGAACGGGTTCCAGCCGAAAATAAGGTAGGAGTTGGATTTCTGCTTGATATATTTCTCGACTTCCTTGGGGTTGAAATCGTCGCCGTTGGTGATCTCGACCTTGTTCTTCGCCAGGCGGTATTCACCGTCCGACAGGACCCTTGTCGTGCTGCAGGATGCGGAAATGACCGCAACCAGCACCAACAATATTGACTTTTTCGAGACCATATTATGCAAAATTAGCAAGAATATTAATATCTTTGAATTCAACGCGTATAAAAAACTGCCAAGACAATGAATTTCCTAGTAAGCAACAATGAAATCAAGCTGGTGAAGAGCCTTGCGCAGAAAAAATACCGGGATATCCACGGTCTCTTCGTGGTGGAGGGCGATAAGATGGTCGCCGAGGCTCGCAGTTCCGGTTTCATCGTGGAAAAGGTGTATCTTGTGAGTGAGGTCGGAGAGGCAGCGATGTCGAGGCTGAGTCTTATGTCCTCGCCATCCCCTGCCCTGGCTGTCCTCAGGAAACCGTCCGACATAATCATAGAAGACCTGGCAGGGTACGATCTCCCTGACAGAGGATTGTTCCTGGTGCTTGACGGGGTCAGGGATCCAGGCAACCTCGGGACGATCCTGCGGATAGCGGACTGGTTCGGGATAGACGCGGTTTTCGCATCGCGGGATACGGTCGACATATTCAATCCCAAGGTGGTCCAGGCTTCGATGGGGGCCATTTTCAGGGTGGGATTCCATTATTGCGACATCGTTCCTCTTTGCAGGAAGATCTCACAGTCGGGAGGCAGCATTTACGGTACCTTCCTGGATGGTGATGACATATATTCGAAAGAGTTGAACCTGGGTGACTCCTCACCTTCGGTCATTATCGTAGGAAACGAGTCCAACGGCATCTCGGATGCCGTCTCGCAGGTTGTGACGGAGAGGCTATTCATCCCTTCTTATCCACGTGACTTCCGCGGTTCGGAGTCACTCAATGTCGCTGTCGCCACGGCCGTAGCGGTAGCTGAATTCAGACGTACAGCCCTATGAACGAGGAATCATTGATGTTGAACAGGATCAGGAAGATCCTGATGATATGCAGCAACTACGACGCATTCACCCTCGAGGAAGATGGCCGGATCGAGATCCAGGTGACCGAGGAGTACCGTGAGCTCAACCTCAGCAATCCCCCGAAGTTCGTCTGGGCGAATTC
>JAGDBQ010000107.1 GCA_017958985.1 Bacteroidales bacterium | reverse complement strand
CGACAAGATAGTAAAGGCAATTGCAGATGCAAGGGTGACAGTTGATGGGAAGGAAGAACGGGTCAAGGTCCTTGACGTGGATCCGGGAGAAGCCACCAACAGAACGGTGGTTACCTTTGTCGGAAGTCCCGAGGCTGTCCTGGAGGCAGTTTTCCAGGGAGTCAAGTGTTCGATGGAGGTCATCGACATGCGCAAGCATCACGGAGCACATCCTCGTTCGGGAGCCTGCGACGTGCTTCCGCTGGTCCCGGTAGCCGGAATCTCCCTTGAAGAGTGCGCCGAACTCGCCAGAGGCCTTGCCAAGCGCATCTATGAAAACCTCGGCATCCCTTGCTACTGCTATGAGGCAGCCGCATTCAAGCCGGAGCGGAAGAACCTCGCCGTCTGCAGGGCCGGGGAATATGAAGCCCTGCCTGAGAAGATAGCGGACCCTGCCCGCAGGCCGGACTTCGGACCGGACGAGTACAACGAGACCGTCGCCAGGTGCGGAGCCATCAACGTGGGAGCCAGGAACTTCCTCGTGGCGGTCAACTACAACCTCAACACCACATCCACCCGCAGGGCCATGGCCGTGGCCTTCGACGTGCGCGAGAAAGGCCGCAAGAAGCGCGAAGGCGGTTCCTTGACAGGCAAGGTTCTCAAGGACGAGAACGGCAAGGATATCTGGGAGAAAGGCACCCTGAAGGGATGCAAGGCCATCGGATGGTATATTGACGAATACGGCATCGCCCAGGTGTCGATGAATATCACCGACATCGAGGCCACACCCCTGCACGTAGCCTTCGACGAGGTCACCAGGGCTGCGGCAGCAAGGGGACTCCGCGTTACCGGAGCCGAGATCGTAGGACTGGTCCCGAAACGGGTCCTGATCGATGCCGGAAAGTATTACCTTGAAAAACAGCAGCGTTCCCTCGGCATCACCGACGAGGAGATAATGAAGATAGCCGTCAAGTCTATGAGCCTGGACGACCTCAAGCCGTTCGATCCGCACGAGAAGGTAATCGAATACCTTATGGAAGATCCTGAGGAGAAGGCTGCCCGCGAACGTCTGGTGCGGATGACGGTGAAAGGCTTCGCCGAAGAGACGGCATCCGAATCCCCTGCCCCTGGCGGCGGATTGGTAGCTGCCAATATGGGCGCCCTGGGAGCTGCCCTTTCCACGATGGTCGCAAACCTCTCGAGCCACAAGCGCGGCTGGGACGACCGCTGGAAAGAGTTCTCCGACTGGGCTGAGAAAGGCCAGGCCGTGATGTCCGAACTCATATCCCTGATTGATGAGGACACTGCCGCATTCGACAGGATAATGGCCGCATTCTCGCTCCCGAAGGGCACCGATGAGGAAAAGGCAGCCAGGGATCAGGCCATCGAAGACGCTACCCTCTATGCCTCACAGGTTCCTCTGCGCACGATGAAGGCTTCATTCAAGGTGTTCGAAGTCGCCCGGGCAATGGCAGCAGATGGTAATCCTAATTCCGTCTCCGATGCCGGTGTGGGAGCCCTGGCAGCCCGCAGCGCGGTGCTCGGTGCGCAGCTGAACGTGAAGATCAACGCAGTGGGACTGAAGGACAAGGAAAAGGCCGCTTCACTGATCGCCGAAGCAGACGCAATCGCAGCGAAGGCTGTCGCTGAAGAAAAGGAAATACTCGATATCGTTAATTCCAAGATCAATGGATAAGTTTCAGCTAGAGATCCTGGCGGGCATCCCGCAGGACAGGCTTCCGGATACAAAGCCATACGATACTACAATCAACCACGCCCCCAAGAGGAAGGATATCCTTACCAAAGAGCAGAAGGCCCTGGCATTGAAGAATGCGCTCCGGTATTTCCCGGAGAAATTCCACGCCGTCCTCGCTCCGGAATTCGCCCGGGAGCTGAGGGACTACGGCAGGATCTATATGTACAGGTTCCGCCCTTCCTATGAAATGTACGCCCGCCCGATCGACGAGTATCCTTGCAAGAGCCGCCAGGCAGCAGCGATTATGGCAATGATCCAGAACAACCTGGATCCGAGAGTTGCCCAGCATCCTCACGAACTGATAGTTTACGGCGGCAACGGTGCTTGTTTCCAGAACTGGGCACAGTACAGGCTGGCGATGCAGTATCTCGCCACTATGACCGACGAACAGACCCTCGCTATGTATTCGGGTCTGCCTATGGGGCTTTTCCCAAGCCACAAGGACGCCCCGAGGGTGGTGGTCACCAACGGAATGGTCATCCCGAACTATTCCAGCCAGGACGACTGGGAGAGGTTCAACGCGATGGGAGTATCCCAATACGGCCAGATGACAGCTGGCTCATATATGTACATCGGACCTCAGGGTATCGTTCACGGCACCACCATCACGGTGATGAACGCAGCACGGAAACAGCTCAGGAACAGGAACTTGCCTGGAACCAGGGAGAATATGAAGGGGATGCTCTTCGTGACCGCGGGGCTCGGCGGGATGTCCGGCGCCCAGCCTAAGGCCGGCGACATAGCCGGAGTGGTAAGCGTAGTTGCCGAAATCAATCCGCTTGCTGCGCGCAAGCGCTACGACCAGGGATGGGTGGATGAACTCCACGAAAGCCTCGACGAGCTGATTCCTCGTATCCGCAAGGCTGTCGAAGGCAAGGAAACCGTATCGATGGCCTATGTCGGCAACATAGTCGACCTTTGGGAAAGGCTGGCGGACGAAGGGATCCACGTAGACCTTGGTTCGGACCAGACTTCCCTGCACAATCCCTGGGCGGGTGGATACTATCCCGCAGGCCTGTCTCTGGAAGAATCCAAGGTTATGATGGCCGAGGAACCTGAAAAGTTCAAGGATGCCGTACGCGTATCCCTGCGCAGGCACGTGGCCGCCATCAACAGGCTGGCCGGGGATGGGATGTATTTCTTCGACTACGGGAATGCCTTCCTGCTGGAATCTTCCCGTGCAGGTGCCGACATCCTGAAACCGGACGGCTCGTTCAGATATCCGTCATATGTCCAGGACATAATGGGTCCTCTTTACTTCGACTACGGTTTCGGACCTTTCCGCTGGGTCTGTATGAGCGAGAAACCTGAAGACCTTGCGAAATCGGATGAACTGGCAGTCAAGGTCCTCACCGAAGAGGCCACCGAAGCTCCGGAGGAAATCCGCGGGCAGATGCAGGACAACATCCACTGGATAGAGGAAGCCGGAAGGAACAACCTCGTCGTAGGTTCGCAGGCCAGGATACTGTATGCCGACTGCGAAGGCAGGACGAAGATAGCCCTGGCCTTCAACGAAGCCATAAGGAAGGGCGAGATCACGGCTCCAATCGTCCTCGGCCGGGACCACCACGACGTATCCGGAACCGATTCTCCGTTCCGCGAGACCTCGAACATCTACGACGGCTCCCGGTTCACTGCAGATATGGCTGTCCAGAACGTGATCGGTGACGGTTTCCGGGGCGCAACCTGGGTTTCGATACACAACGGAGGCGGAGTCGGCTGGGGTGAAGTCATAAACGGCGGATTCGGAATGGTCATTGACGGATCCGAAGATTCCGACCGCCATATCCGCCAGATGCTGTTCTGGGATGTCAACAACGGAATAGCCCGACGCAGCTGGGCCCGCAATGAAGGCGCAGGAAATGCGATACGCAGGGAGATGGAGCGCACCCCGGGGCTGAAGGTGACCTTACCTAACCTCGCAGATGACACATTGGTAAACAAAGCAATCGAAGAATTATGACACATATCATATCCAAAGCCCACCTGAGCCTTTCCCGGCTCAAGGAAATCCTTGAAAAGAAAGAGAAACTCCAGCTTGGAGAAGAGGCCGTGGCAGCCATAGAGAAATGCCGTAAATACCTGGACAGCAAGATGGAAGACCTGGAGAATCCGGTATATGGTATAACCACCGGCTTCGGTTCCCTCTGCAACGTGACGATACCGGCCGACCAGCTTTCCCAGCTGCAGTACAACCTGGTAGTCAGCCACGCCTGCGGAGCAGGAGATACGGTACGACCCGAGATAGTCCGCCTGATGCTGCTCCTGAAGGCACAGTCCCTGTCCTACGGTCATTCCGGTGCCCAGCTGGTGACTGTCCAGCGGCTCCTGGATATGTTCAACAACGACATACTTCCGGTTGTATACCAGCAGGGATCCCTCGGTGCTTCCGGAGACCTCGCTCCCCTCGCCCACCTCAGCCTCCCTCTGATCGGACTCGGTGAGGTACTCTTCAAAGGCAGGATAAGGCCGAGCAGGGAGGTCTGGGATGAAATGGGATGGGAGCCTATCACCTTGCAGTCGAAGGAAGGCCTTGCATTGCTGAACGGTACCCAGTTTATGAGCGCGCACGCGATCTGGTCCCTGATCCAGTGCCACAGGCTTTCCGAATGGGCCGACACGATCGGCGCGATGTCCCTTGAAGCATACGATGGCAGGATCGAGCCATTCCTCCCTCTCACCCACCAGCTCAGGCCGCATAGGGGACAGATAGATACTGCGGCTAGGTTCATTGATATACTGGAGGGAAGCGAGCTTATCCACCGGTACAAGGAGCACGTCCAGGATCCGTATTCATTCCGCTGCATCCCACAGGTGCACGGTGCGGTGAAGGACAGCATCCGCTACGTCGAATCCGTCATAGAGAACGAGATCAATTCCGCTACCGACAATCCGAACGTATTCCCGGATGAGGATATGATCATCTCCGCCGGCAACTTCCACGGAGAGCCTATCGCCATCCCTATGGATGCGCTGGCCATAGCGATGTCCGAACTCGCGAATATCTCCGAAAGGAGGATATTCAGGCTGATCTCCGGGCAGCGGGGCTTGCCGAAGTTCCTGGTAGTCAATCCGGGACTCAACAGTGGCTTTATGATCCCCCAGTACACCGCGGCTTCCATAGTCAGCCAGAACAAAGGCCTGTGCTGGCCTGCATCCGTGGATTCGATCCCATCCTCCCAGGGTCAGGAAGACCACGTGAGTATGGGTTCCAACTCGGCCACGAAACTCGTGAGGGTGATCGACAATTGCGAGGAGGTTCTCGCAATCGAACTGTTCAACGCAGCCCAGGCACTCGAGTTCCGCCACCAGCTCTCCGGAGCCAAGTCTTCCGCCAGGATCGAAGGGATATTCCAGGAATACCGCAAATCCGTTCCTTTCATCAGTGACGACCAGTATATGCATCCTCTCATCGAGAAATCCATCGAATTCATAAGATGACCATAATCACCAACATAGGCGAACTGTGCGGCATAGTCCCCCGGGGAGTCCTCCGCAAGGAGGGCGCCGGGATGGATGAGCTGGTGACCTTGAAAGACGCATTCCTGACGGTTGCGGATGGCAGGATAGAAGATTTCGGCCATATGAAGGACTGCCCTTCACCCGCGGACGGGGACGAAGTGATGGACGCGTGCGGCGGGATGGTCCTTCCGGCCTTCTGCGACTCCCATACCCACATCTGCTACGCCGGATCGAGGGAGCAGGAATTCATTGACAAGATCAACGGCTTGAGTTATGAAGAAATAGCCGCACGCGGAGGCGGAATCCTCAACTCGGCCGATCTTCTCCACTCGACCAGCGAAGATGACCTTTACCTGCAGACTATGGCGAGGGTGAACGAGATGACGGCGAAAGGGACCGGAGCTATTGAAATCAAGAGCGGTTACGGCCTTTCGGTGGAAGACGAGTTGAAGATGCTGCGGGTGATACGAAGGGTCAAGGAGGACTCCCCTGCCACGATCAAATCCACTTTCCTCGGCGCACACGCTGTCGGAAGGGCATATTCAGGAAGGCAGGAGGAATATGTGGACCTTGTCTGCAAGGAAATGGTTCCCGCCGTCGGTGAAGCGAAACTGGCTGATTTCATAGACGTGTTCTGCGACGAAGGGTTCTTCACCCCTTCACAGACCGAAAGGATAATCATCGCCGGACAGGAATACGGCCTCAGGGCAAAGATCCACGCCAACGAACTGGCAGTCTCCGGAGGCGTCCAGGTAGCTGCTGCCAACGGAGCCTTGTCAGCCGACCATCTGGAACGGACGACTCCGGCTGAGATAGAGGCGCTCCGGGGGACCGTCACTATGCCGACCATGCTCCCGGGATCTTCCTTCTTCCTGGGTCTCCCGTACGGACGTGCAAAGGATTTCATCGACTCCGGTCTGGGAATCGCCCTGGCCTCGGACTACAACCCTGGATCTTCCCCATCCGGCGATATGCGTTTCGTGATGGCGATGGGATGCATCAAGATGAGGCTGACACCGGAACGGGCGTTCAATGCCTGCACCCTCAATTCAGCATATGCAATGGGAGTTTCCGACATACTCGGATCCATCACAAAAGGAAAGAAAGCGAACCTTATCATCACGGATCCGCTTCCTTCACTGGCATATATTCCTTATTGCTACCAGTCACCTTTCATCAGGAAGGTGCTGCTACCTGAATGACACCCTTGCTCCTACGGTCATCATAAAGTCCAGAGGCCTGTCCTTGTACACCGTCCGGACTGTCGAGCCATCGTCGAAATGATAGCTCAAGCCCGGTTCGGCATATAGTCCGATACCGCCTCCCAGATTGACCTGGGCTCCGGCCGCCGCGTTCAGAGACCATAGCAACGGCTTGACTGTCAAGTCAGTGACACCCTTCTCTCCGCTCAGCTGCCCGGAGACATATTTGCTGTTCACTATCTTGCCGGATATGCATTTCTCGGCCATAGCTCCTCCAGATAGATAGACCCTGCACCAATCATTGCCGAACAGGCCGGCCGTCAGGTTGACAGGTATTCCAATGTACTTCAAGGTCTGGAGATCCCGGGAGACGGTAGATCCGGAACTGGTAGTGAAAGTACTGCGCAGCAAGGTATAGGAAGCTCCAGTCTCCAATCCGAACACTTTGCCGAGAGGCATATGAAGCATAAGGGACATCCTGACAGGGCGATGATGGTCCGACTCGGTGCTAACGGGCGAAGCCGTCGAAAGATGTGGCAGAGGCGCCGGAGCCCTGGTCTCATCGTATGGATAACCGGAACTCCTCGTGTCCCCCGAACCGTAGTAGAACATCGAAGGATCGTAATTGCTGAAATCCTGGCTTTCCGTAGCGGCTCCTGTAAGGGAAGCCTTCAGCGAAACCTTCGACAGCAGACTGACATCCCCGTCGTCGGTGGCCGACATATACCCCGACCAGTCCTCCCCCTCGTGGGTGGCAGCCACCTTCAGGTCCTGTTCCGATGGCTCCGGAAACTCCTGAGGTTCAGGCTCGGAGACCTCAGGCTGCACCGTTGGTTCTGGCTCGGAGCGCACTGGCTCAGCTTCATCAGGAAGCCGCGGTTCCGCGGACGTCCGGTCCACCTCGACCTGCTTCACGGCTGCTTGCCGCACCTTCCTTACGTCAGCCTGCGCAAGCAGGACGCCCTGATCCGCCGAAGGAGCCGGATTGTCTCCGGAATATACTGAAGAAGAAGATGGCGTGATTGCTTCCTGGCCGGCAATCCGGTCCTCCGTAGGATCAGTCTCAGAAATATTAATGAATACGAACACCGCAGCTACGGCAGCGGCAGCGGCGCTGAGCCACAGCCAAGGCACGAAAGCCGGCCTGCGGGCCCTCTCTTTCGGAAAGACGGAAGCCTCGATGTCGCTCCACAGCCCTTCCGGGGCAGATTCCTCAAAGGAATCCAACCTGTCCTTGATGCTGTCCAACATATCGTCTTTCATCTCTGTTCCGTCTTTTTCTTGTATTCGTTTATCTTCCTTGCCAGGAGGTTCCTGGCTCTGTGCAGCTGTGAAGCTGACGTGCTTTCCGATATTCCCAACAACTCTGAAATCTCCTTGTGGCTCTTCTCCTCGAAAGCATATAGGTTCAGAACCGTCCTGTATCCCTCGGGCAACTCCTTGATCATTTCCTGGATCACCCCGCCCGGGATATTCCCGACATCAGGTTCTTCCTCTTCCTCCAGGTCCGGCAGGTCCCACTTGTACTCCAGCGTATTCCGGGACTTTCGTTTCCTGATCCTCTTCAGTGCCTCGTTGACCGACACCTGCCTCATCCAGGCTTTCAGCGAACCTTCGCCGCGATATGTGAACTTGTCCAGCGAACTGAAGATATTCACGAAACTGTCCTGCAGGACATCACGCAATTCCCCCTTGTCAGGCAAGTATCTGGAACAGGTAGCGGTCAGGTAATTCGCATAGCAGTCATAGATCTGCTTCATTGCTGACCTGTCTCCTTTCCGGGCGCGCTCGACAATCCTTCTCTCGGTATCTTCAGCCAACACTCCCATTTCCGGACACGGAGCCCTACAGTTTCGTTATCCTGTGAGGCTTACACTTGAATTTCAGTGTCTTTTCTCCGTCGTTCGAAGTCCAGTGGAGGGTAAGGGAGACCACCTCTCCCTCTTCGCAAGGGATGAGCCCGGTGATATCGAACGCAACCAAATCATCATTCCACGAAGTTCCTGAGTCATTTTTCCTATCCAGCCACAGATACAGGTCGTATGGATTATCCGGATGTATTCCCAGGTTGAGTTCGCGCTTCACGAGGTCGTCACCATACTGGTATGCATAATGGACATTCATGTAACCATCTTCGCATACATTCATCCAATCGTCTATGAGTTCGATTGGTTGGTCTCCAAGGATTTCGTCTTGACTGCGGAACATCAGGGAGACTGCCTTCTTTGTCCTGATTGAGTCTATATGATTGACTCTCACCTCCTTGGTGAACAACTCGCTCTCCTGGGACAACTCGGTGTAGTCCAACAGCGCGCGAACTTCCTTCCCGAAAACGTTGCTCCAGGAAATAGGATGGAGAGTGGTTTTCTCGTCAAGCTGGAAGTACACAGTCCCGGATTCCAGGGTTTTGACCGTAACCATTCCGTTTACATTGACGACAACGCGATGGTGAGTGTCTTCGATGTTTTCCGAGTACTTCATACAGGAAACCGGCAGTAACAGGGCAGCAAACATAAAACCCCAGCCGATTCTCCATAATTGAAATCTTTTCATCTTCTTTCAGTTTCATTATACTAAATCCCGGCTCCGGGATTCCTTGCACTAAAATGCAAAAAAAATGATATATTGCAAAAAATCAGCTATGAACGAGAAGAAGCCTGCCGGTGTATTGGACATATCGTTCCTGGAAAAGCTTCCGGGAGCGTTGAGGCTGGCTGAATCCCTGTGCATAAACGAGAACCTCCCAGGATTCAATCCCGAGGCCGCAGGAGCTTTCATCAGTTCCTTGCCCGACTTCCCTGCCAAGCTCTGTTTTTCCTGCACCCTGTTCTGCACGGGAGGAAGTGCCAAGCTCAGGGTATCCAAACAGAAGTTCATAGTCAGGAAGAACGACGTCCTGCTCGTGAGCGGTGGCGCGATGTTGCAGAACGTCACCATCGGAGAGGGTTTCACGGCCATCGCAGTCTCCGTAACCTCGGACAGTATGTTCGCTTCAGGCAGCCACGTCAGCACCAAGCTCCTTAGAGGCTACCTTGCCAACCCTCAACTGCTCTCGTTCGAAGATGACATCGCGGACATAATCCTCACCCTGCTCGTTTCCATCAAGAACATCATCCTCACCACGAACAATACCTTCAAGGAGGACGCCGTGGAAGGCCTGCTGCTCACCCTGGGCAGCATAATCACGACCAAACTTGTCTCGGACAAGGGAGACCTTGAAGAGATAGAGGCACGGAAGACCAACATCCTGATGCGGAAGTTCCTCAACGAAGTCAGCCTTCACTTCATGGAAGAGCGGAGGACGTCCTGGTACGCAGACAGGCTTTGCGTGTCGCCAAAGTATTTCGCCCAGGTCATATACAAGGAATCCGGTAAATATGCCAAGGACTGGATCAGGGACTATGTGATAAGGGAAGCTAAGAAAATGCTGAAGAGCGGCAACTACACCGTCCAAGAGGTGAGTGACGCTCTTCATTTCGCGAACCAGTCTTTCTTCGGAAACTATTTCAGGAAAGCCGTCGGGCTTTCACCAAGGGAATTCATCAAGACTTGTTCTTCAACAGATCGCGGATTTCTTCAAGGAGAACCACATCATCAGGCTTAGGTGCCGGTGCCGCAGGCTCTTCCTCCTTCTTCTTGTGCATTTTATTGATTCCCTTGATGCACAGGAAGATACACAGAGCGATAATCAGGAAGTTCATAATCTCGTTGATGAACGTTCCATAATTGAGAGTAACGGCCGGCTTGACGATCTCCTCGCCGTCCATCACAGCCTTGCTGAGAACGACCTTGAGAGTGGTGAAGTCGAATCCACCGATGAGAGAGCCGATGCAAGGCATCAGGACATCATTGACAAGGGAAGTGACGATCTTGCCGAAAGCACCGCCGATGACTACACCGACAGCCATATCGATCACATTGCCCTTCATTGCGAATTCCTTGAATTCGTTCCAGAATTTACACTTTGCCATATACTTGGTAATTAATAGGGTTTCTCAGGAATTCCTCGGCCTGCGCGAGGGTTTCAGGCTTCCCGGCATCTATGAGGGTCAGCTCCGGGGGGACGATACCGTATACAGGATGCCTGGCGCACTCCTCCAGATAGAAGTCCATTATCGGGAACTTTCCTTCCCAGCCATCCTCATCGAATACACCGAATATGCTGTCAGATATGAAGTGGATTCCGGCAAACGCGTATTTCCGACACGTTCCGGGATCCAGGCCAGGATACGGGCTCCTCACCTCCCCCGTCGCAGTGTCGGTCCAGCCCACGAGCCTCATATCATCGTCGAACAGCAGGTACCTCCTGGTCTTCCGCTCGCTTACCACCAGGCTGGCAAGGGCATCCGGACGCGCCTGCGAGATGAACCAGCGGATATCCAGGTCAGATATTATATCCACGTTATGGACCAGGAAGGGGCTGCCTTCAAGCAGCTTGCGCGCGAAAAGGATACCTCCTCCGGTATCCAGAAGGCAATCCCGCTCGTCCGAGAAACGGACATCGATCCCGAAACCGTCCTGCTCCCTTACGTACCCGATCACCGAATCCGGGAAATGGTGCACGTTGATGACGATACGGTCTATTCCGGCGGTCTTCAGCTTCGACACCACGTGGTAAAGGAGAGGTTTCCCGCCCACAGGGACGAGAGCCTTCGGAATGGTGTCTGTGACAGGCCTCAGCCTTGTGCCGAGCCCGGCCGCGAAGACCAGCGCTTTCATCTTACAATATCTTTTCAATGTCAAGTTCGCGGTGGAGAACCGTGATCTTGATGTCAAACTTCTCGGACAGGTGATGCGCCAGATGTTCGGCGCAGTAAACCGAGCGATGCTGCCCACCCGTACATCCAAAACAAACCTGGAGATGGGTGAACTTCCTCTCTATGAACACTTTGACGTGGTCATCCACCATCGAATACACGCTGTCCAGGAACTTGCTGACCCCTCCGTCGTCTTCCAGGAACTTGATAACTTCGGCATCCAGTCCCGTGAACTGCCTGTAATGCTCGAACTTTCCGGGATTGTTGATCGCACGGCAGTCAAAAACATACCCGCCGCCGTTCCCGGAGGTATCGACAGGTATTCCTTTCTTGTATGCGAAGCTGAATATTGAAACCTCCAGCCTCTTGTCCTCCGCGATGCTGTTGAAGCGAGGCAAGGTAGCAAGGTTGGTGAGCACCTGATTGAGATACGGATAATCGGAGAATGGTTTCTGAAGCAGCCTCCTTAGGTTGGCAAGGGCATAAGGGACACTGGCGAGGAAATGGGGCTTCTTCTCGAAATATCCCCGGAAGCCGTACGCTCCCAGTACCTGGAGGGTGCGGAACAGCACGAACAAGCGCAACCTCTCATAGAAATGAGCCTCATCGACTTTTGTATATCCCTTGAGAGCAGAGATGTATGTCTGTATCATCTCCTTGCGCAGCTTCTCGGGATAATGCGCCCTCGCCTGCCAGGCGAAGGAAGCCACATCGTAGTATATCGGTCCCCTTCGTCCCCCCTGGAAGTCGATGAAATACGGTTCCCCGTCCTTGATCATCACGTTCCTGGCCTGGAAGTCCCTGTACATAAAGGTGTCGCCCATATCCTGCATCAGGTCGTCCTTGAGCCTCTCGAAATCTTCCTGAAGAGTCACCTCGTTGAATTCCAGGCCTGTGGCCTTGAGGAAACAGTACTTGAAATAGTTCAGGTCGAAGAGGATCATCCGCTCGTTGAACTCGGGTTCCGGGTAGCAGACGGACCAGTCCAGCCCCCTCGCTCCCTTGAACTGGAGTTTCGGAAGCATCTCCATGGTATGGCAGAGGAGAGTACGCTCGTATGAACTGTACTCTCCGCTCTCACGACCCTGGGACACCAGGGAATACAACTGTCCGTCGCCCAGGTCTTCCTGTATGTAACGCATCCTGTCGTCGCTCACGGCCAGGACCTTGGGGACATTGATGCCGTTTTTCAGGAAATGACCGCTCAGACTTATGAAAGTGTCGTTTTCTTCCTTGTTGAGACCTATTACACCAATAAGGGAGATATTCCCGCCCCTGAGGCGGAAATATCTCCTGTTGCTGCCAGAAGAGGTTAACTCTTCGCTATCGGTAACTGTCTGTCCTGTATAACTCTCGAATAACTTCTTAAGTTCGTCCATCAATATTTATGGATTAGAAAAGACTGTATTTCTTGGCCATCTCGCCATACATCTGTCCGAGGACCTCGAGGTAAGGTTTGCCGCCTACGAGTGTGGTACGGTAAACCGTATCATCCACCTTGTAGAACTCCATACCATCGAGAGTGATGATTTCATAGTCATCAGGCAGTTCTTCGACCAGGGCTCCTGAAGGCGGGACGATCACCTCGTACTGCCCGTTGGAGTTGACGATGTAGAAGACTCCGTCCTGATAATAGTAAGGCTGGTTGGCATAAGCGTAGCTCTGCGCAAGTCCAAGCCTGTTGGCGAGGGTGTAGGCATCGTTCGCACGAGTGGTATTCAAGGCAAGGGCACTGTTCTGGGCCGCTATGGTAGCGTTGTTCTGTGCGATTATCCTGTTCTGCTCGTCGATGATCCTGTTGTTGGAATCGATTGCCCTGTACAACCTGTAGGTATTGTTATAGTAGGCGAAACGGACGGTGGTGAATACAAGGTCGGTAATGGCCGCCTCGATGCAGATTCCGTAAGGAGGTCTGCAGATGACCCACCAGTTATTGTAAGGCCTGTAATAAATACCGTTGTAGAAGCAGTAGTCGACTCCCCAGTAGTGCAGCCTCGTGTAGTGAGGCGGGAGATAATTGACCCTGTAGCCGTAGTAGTGAGGTTCGAAGCCCCAGAAGTGGCAAGGACGGTCATATGCCAGGAAATCACGCTCCCTCGGAGGGATCCTGTGGACATTCCTGTCCTCTCCGATCCTCATGAAGTCGTTGCGGGTCTCCCTCGTCACATCCGATCCTTTCCCGCGACTCATATTGCTGTCGTAAGAGGTAAGTCCGTTCTTGGTAGCGTTCCCTACCCTCTGGTTCTGCTCGCGGACGCTGCCGCTGTTGGAACTGCGGGAAGCGGAACTCCTGGTGGAATTGCCGATAGGCCTTGCGACCCTCTCAGAGGAATTCCTGGATTCAGAAGAGCTGCTCCTGCTCTGGGTAGCAGAACTCCTGGACTGGGTTGCAGTGCTGGAACTTCTGCTCTGGGTAGCAGAACTCCTGGACTGGGTTGCAGTGCTGGAACTCCTGCTCTGAGTTGCAGAACTCCTGCTCTGGGTTGCAGTGCTCCTGGACTGGGCAGCAGAGCTGCTGGAAGAAGAACTGCTCCTGCTCTGGGTGGCAGAGCTCCTGGAAGAGGAAGCGCTGCTCCTGTTGCTGCTCTGAGGAGCGCTGTAAGACGAAGATCTTGTCGCAGAAGAGCTTCTCGATGACGATGAGCTATATGAAGGCGAAGAAGACCTAGTCGCAGCAGAGCTTCTCGAAGACGAAGAGCTGTAGGAAGGAGAGGAAGACCTCGTCGAACCGGAACCGGAACTCCTGGAAGAGCTCCTGCTCTGGGAATAGATATCTGCCGGGAAAGCCAGCAGGGCAAGTGCTACGATTGAAGCAGTTGCAATGTTGAAAATGTTTTTCATATCTCTAGCGTTTTAGTTATTATTGATATAAGCGGTACTTCTGAGAAAGCGTCCTGAATCCTTCGGCATCCTTCGACCAGTAGTCTATTATGTCGGAGACTTTCATCCGCCTCTCGAAATTCGTCCTTACATAATCCGTACCACAAACTTTATCAAACATACTATTACGCCCAGAGGACAGTCTGAAGGGGTTTTTCCCGGGATATAATTCGTTCACCGCCTGCATCACGTAGAACTGGGTAAGGGTAATGGCAGCCACGGAATAGTCGGTATAGTGATACTGCACTCCGTGCACGAGTTTGTCCTTGTCCGGACCGAAAAGAGGCTTGTAATGGACAGTCCTGAAAACGGTCCCTGGTATTCCGTAGCTGTCAAGGCGCTCCTTGAGCTTGCCGGCGTCTATCCATTCGGCGGCGAAGACGCAGAACGGGAGGGTGTAGCCGACTCCTATATTCAGATAATTCTGGAATTCACCTGCAATACCTGCCGAAGGGTAGCCGATGGCAGACTGAGGGAACGGGATATTCGGAGATGGAAGCACCCAAGGGAGGCCGGTGTCCGCATAAAGCATATCCCTGCGCCAGCCTTCCATCGGGACTACGGTAAGCTTGCATCTGAGAGGCGCCTGGTTGCCTGTTTCGCCGCAGTTCAGGCCTTCCTCGTTCAGCAAGGTAGCCAGCTCGCCCACCGTAAGGCCGTATATGTATGGAATCTTGAACTCGCTTACGAATGAATGGAAACCGGCCTCGACCAGACATCCTTCCACCTTCTCCCCTCCAAGCGGATTGGGGCGGTCCAGCACCATCACCTCTACCCCCTGCTCGGCACAGGCACGCATCATCAGGCCTAGGGAGCTGATGAAGGTATATGAACGGCAGCCTACGTCCTGGATGTCATAAACCACTACGTCCAGCCCCTTCAGCATATTGGGTGAAGGCTTCCGGTGGGCACCGTAAACGGAATACACCGGGCAGCCTGTAGCCGGGTCGACAGCATCGGATACCGCAGCACCCGCATAGACGTCTCCACGGACTCCGTGCTCAGGGGCGAAAAGGACCTTCAGGTTCACTTCCGGGGCCTCCGCCAGTATGTCCACAGTGGATTTCAGGTTGCGGTCGACTCCGCTCGGATTGGTAAGCAGGCCTACGTTCTTGCCCACTAGTCCTTCGAACCCTCTCCGGACAAGCACTTCGATTCCCGGGAGGACGACCGTTCCGGTTCCCGGGCACTCCTCAGTCTGAGTCTGAGGCGGGACAGAAGGCTGCCCGCAAGCGATCAGGAATATCTGCAGGGCCGCCGATATCAACAATGTCCTTTTCATCATACTATTCTGTTACTATCTTACGTCTGGCAATCTCTGCGGCCAGGAAGGTTCCCGCGCAGCTGACCATAACCAAAGTGAAGAATCCTACATACCCCAGCCACTGTTGCAGATATCCTGCCACCAGGGCCGGAAGCTTCATCGAAAGCCACATGAAGGCCGTGCATATCGCATAATGGGAGGTCTTGAGCGGACCGTCCACGAACTGCATCATAAACAAGGTATATGCGGTGAAACCGAAGCCGTATCCGAACTGGTCGAGGACTATGAGCGAACCTATGGACCAGACGCTTTCAGGACGGAAGATGGCCATCAGCAGATAGACGGCACAGGGAACGGCAAGGGAGAGGGCCATAGGCCACATCGCACGTCTCAGGCCGACCTTGGATGCATAGATGCCTCCCAGGATGCCTCCTAGCAGAAGAGCGACCACGCCGAACGTCCCGTACACCAACCCGTACATCTGGGTGCCCGCACCAAGGCCTCCGACATCGGCCCCATCCTTGAAGAAAGGATACAGGAGGTTGAGGGACAAAGCCTCAGGAAGGCGGAAAAGGAGCATGAATGCAATCGCCCACCAGACTCCCTTCTTCAGGAAGAAGGACTTGAATGACTCTCCGAAACCGGAAAGGATCTCGGAAGCAGTCCTGGAACCGCGCCTGTCGATGTCTTCGCTAGCCTTCGGCAAGGTCAGCAGGTGATAGACGGCGATGACTGCTATCAAGGCGGCGGAAATCAGGATCACCTTCGACCAGGAACCTTCGACGCTGCCGGTCCGTTTCTGCAGCATTCCTCCCAGCATAACCAGCAATCCCTGTCCCAGCACGAGTCCGCCTCGGTAGAATGTATTCCTGATACCTACGAAGGATGACTGCCTCTGGCGGTCAAGGGCAAGCATATAGAAACCGTCGGCAGATATGTCGTGGGTAGCGGAAGCGAAGGCGACGATCACGAAGAGGGCCATCAATGCGCTCATCGAGCAAACCGGCAGGAACAGGGCGATGGCAGCCAGGGTGATGAACATCGTGAACTGGGTGAGGAGGATCCACCATCTCTTGCTCCTGAATATGTCCATAAAAGGACTCCACAGCGGTTTTATGAGCCAAGGGAGGCTGATGAGTGTAGTGAGGGGTCCCAGGGTACCGTTATCCACGCCCATATCCTTGAATACTGCCAGGGCCACGGTGTTCACTATGGCATACGGCAGACCTTCGACAAGGTACAGGGTCGGGACCCACGCCCAGGGTGTTCTTCGGGTGTCATTCATATTCTTTCAATCTTGGCACCAGGATAATAATGCTGCAGTATCTCCTGGTAAGGATATCCCTTTGAGGCCATAACGGCCGCTCCTATCTGGCACAGGCCTACTCCGTGCCCCCAGCCGGATCCATCGAGGATGAGCCGGTCCCCTTTCCAGCTGATCTTGAATGCCGAACTCTTCAGATGAGACTCCGAGAGCCATTTACGGATAATCAGTTCCTTGCCGGCGACTACGGTAGCCTTGTCTCCCTCGATGAGCAGTTTCTTTATCCTGCCCGACGGGCCTGTTTCCAGCGGGGCAAGCCGGCGGACGGTACCGAAGTCTATTCCGGAACGTCTCTTAAGGAGTTCGGACACCTCCGGACGGGAGTATTCGGTATGCCATCTATAGAAGTCCTTGGTCTCGAGGTCATAGTCATTGAGAACCTGGGACAGGACAGCCTCGTCGCCGGTGTTGCAGAAAGGATCACCGTTTACATCTTCGGACGGAGTGTCCGGAAGTGGCTGTAGATAAGGATAATCCTTGTCTTCCCAGCAGGTACTGAACAGTTCCATACGCCCGCCGCAGCACTTGGAGAAGCGCGCGTCACAGATGGTGCCTCCGTATGTCAGGACCTGTCCCCAGGTCTGGTCTATGGCCTTCCGGACAGTCTGGCCCACTGCCATCGAAAGGCCCTGGTATCTCTGGCAATGATCATCCGCGCACACGTCGAAAAGCTCGTGGTCTTCGTGATCGAACCATTTAATATATTCCTTGACTCCGGAGCTTTCGCCTCCGATGGCATCTCCGGATCCGTACAGGGATTCCAGATGTGTCACCAGGGCAGGAACATTGTCCAATTCCGTCGCATCCGCTCCAGGAATGGTCTTGCGGGCGACCTTGCCGCGATGTGCTATCTGCGCCATAACCCAGGATCGGGAGATGACGGCGTGCGCTTTCAGGAACTCGAGGCCGGCGGAGGACTTCATCTCGGAAGATATGACGCTGAGCAGATAATCCTCCACTCCCACGATGTTCACGGCCACGACCTTGCCCTTGTCGGCGAGGAACTTGAGGGTTCCGGCGAATTTCTGGGTCACCTTGCGCTCCCAATGGAATCCGACACCTATGGTGACGTCGTAGAGGATGAACGACGGTTCGGCGAACATAGTGGACTCGGTCTGCGCTTCGAAGGTAAGCTCATCGTAGAGCGCGCCGTTGTAGCATATCTTCCCCTCCTGATAGGAGACCCTCTGAGGGCCGGCTCCGTCCGAAATTATCTCGAATATGATTTCCTCCGAGGACATTATGCCAACTTCGAGCTTGGACTGGGACCGCGTGAGGCGCCAGATGATTTCGTCCTGGACCTCTTTCCCGACCGAAACTTCTTCCAGCATCGACGTGAGCAGCGCGGAATCGAGCTTGTCGAAATCCTCCCTCTCCGGAACCACGTATACACCGGCTATGTCGGCGCAGCCGGGGCTCATCGCAAGATGGTCCACTCCGGTCGAACAGTAGTGGTGGGAACGGTGTTTCTCCCTGAATATCACTACGGAACGATATTCCCCTCCACTGTACCAGCCGAGGAGGTTGATCCTCGGTTCGCTGTCTCCTTCCTTCACGGGAGCGCAGTCCAGGAGCCGGTAGAAAAGCTTGGCCATCGATTTGGCCGTACGGGCTTCCAGGACGAATGCGCCGGTCGTATAAAGGTCCAGATGATACAGCCTCGCCTCCTTGACTGATGTCAGGTAGTGCAGGTATTCCGTATCACCCCGGTCCAGCAACTCGTCCACCTTGGCTTCCAAAGGCATATACCCCCTGTGGCAGGACTGGAAGTGCATATGGTCAGGAGCAGAAGCTCCGCACTCGGGTCCGTTGTAGAAACATACCCTGTCCGGATTCGTCCTGACGAAGTCGAGCAGGTCCTGATAGCGGTGCCAGATCGACTGCGGAGTATGCTCGAAGCTGGAGATGACCAGGTGGGCCGGGAATATGGGATATGGATTCAGGGTAACGCGGTACATCTTCCCCTTCCTGCCCTCGAATTCTATGTTGTATTGCTCAGGAGGCCGGTTTTCAGGGCAGAGGAAACAAGGGCGGAGGCTGATAGACTTCTTGTCGAGAGCGGCCTCGGAAGAGATCCTGCGGCAAGGGTTGTGCTGGACTTTGACTTCCAGTCCTCCCACCTCGAGCGACTTGACCTCGGCTTTCTTGAGGTCGCGGTAATTCTCCGCGGCCAGAGGCCATACCGAAAGCTGGTCCTTGATGAATTTGCCGATCGGTCCTTCCATCACAACAGAGCGAGCAACATATCCTTGACCGCGACGAATTCGTGCTCGAAGTTCGGCGTGAACACATTCTTCCCAAGACGCGATCCAATCTCGTCCATCGTCCAGTAACGCCCTTCGGTCACCTCATCGTTACAAGGCTCCAGGACGAAGTTGCCGACAGTGGCGAATACATTCACCAGTTCCTTCTCCTGCCTGGTTTCCCACACATAGGACTTGATGTAAACGGGATTGAACTCGCGGAATCCGAGTTCTTCGAAGGATTCCCTGAAAAGGGCGGTTTCGAGGCGTTCGCCGTAATCGACGTGGCCGCCTACGGCAGTGTCCCATTTGCCCGGAAGCAGCTTTTTCTTCATCGAGCGCTTCTGGACGAACAACTCTCCGCTGCGGTTGACTATGTGGAGATGCACCACGGGATGGAGAAGCTTGCTCCCACCGTGGACAATCTCCCTCGACGCCTGTCCTATCACGAGTCCGGTCTCTTCCACCACGGGCACCATTTCCGCACCCGTACGAGGTTCGCTGCCGGGATTGTCGGCGGTCGGAAGCGGCAGGACGGGAGCCGGATCCACTGGATATATCAGTTCAAACATTTCGTCAATCAAAAATCAATCTTAGCACAAAAACACGATTTGTCTTCGGTCTTGCCTTCTACATAGTAGGTCCTTCCACCTTCGGTTTCCTCCACGAAACGGGAAAGAACCACGACCTCGCCGGGTTTCGTCTCCTTGTTGAAGTTGATCCACACATCCTTGACCCTCCGGGTGGAAGCCGTCTCGTAATCGATGCAATCCATCGCCCAGACTATGTACCTGGCGTTGTTGGTATGCCCGATTATGTCTATGTCGGAATATGCGGCTGTATGGCTGGCTACGACCTTCGGTTCGCAGCCTTTCGGCATCACGATCTTCGGGCAAGGCTCGGCTATCGCATCGTCAGGGCAATGTGTCGTGAGAGGAACCATCTTCAGAACCTCATCGCTCCTGACCAGCCTTCTGTTGTCGACATCCATCACGATCCAGGACGAGGTACCGAGCACCAGGGCCCGGGACTTGTCTCCGAATCCGGTATCCCCCTTTGCCCGTATTTCGAAATCACGCAGGAAGAACAGCCCTTCCTGCCCCTTGTGCCAGGTGAATATCGTGATATCGTCCCGCCACCTGGGAGGATTACGGAATTTGAAATGGAAACGGGAAAGCACCCAGGCGGTATGGTGCACCTGAAGGTCGTCATAGCCGAAATGCAACTTGTCGGCAGCCAGGTACGCCATCTCCTGCGCAAAATCCATAAATGCCGCCGGCTTCAGGTGGAAAGAAGCGTCGGTGGCATAGCAAGGTACGGTTATGTCCCGGGAATATCTGTTGTCTGAAGTGTATCCTTCTTGCATATCAAGTCAGGCAGTTTCAATGATTGATGATTCTCAATTCTTCAGGAGTATAGAGGATGGAATCGATGAAATCAGGTGCGATATGGGCAAGGAGCACGAATATTCCGAGAGCCAGCACGGCCAGCCCCAGGATGCAAAGCAGCCACACCAGTACCCTCCTGCCATTGCGGCGAGCCGTGGTTTCCTGCTTTATCTTGAACGTGTAAGTCTGCTTCTCGGGATTGTCCGGTGCTGGTTCTTCCTCAACCTCAGGATCTTCGGCCGCAACTGGTACCTCAACCAGAGCCGGTTCTTCAGTCGGAGCCGGTTCTTCCGCCGGAGCTCCCCCGACTATCCTCTGGAGTTCCTCGACAGCGGCGGACACTTCCTCCTGGGTCTCCTCGTGGGTCTTCAGGGATACAGGTTCCAGTCCATAGCCATAAGGATAGATGTCGAGGTCTTCGTCTGCGATGAAGAAGAAGGTATTCTCCTTCGTGGCCCTGAGACGGCCCAGCCCCGGAAGCACTACCAGCTTCTTGGTGAGAAGCTGCTCCCGGAGACCTGAGATGAAATCCCCCAGCAACCTGGAAGATGTCTCGCTGTCTAGATCGTTGACCCTCGAATAGAAATCGTACAAAGACGTGTCCGACCTGTTCTCCCTCTGGCGGAAGGATATCCTGCGGTACGGTGGATTTATGGTATATCCCTTGTCGGAGAAGGTCGAAGGCATCACCTCGGACACGAACGTACCCAGACCAGGTAATGTAACCTCATCATTGTCAAGAATCAGATTCTTGATCATTTCAGAAAAAAGGTCAATGTCCATCGCTCAGTGTCTTTGTTCGGTTTGCTTCATTCATACAAAGATAATCAAAAAAAGGACAAAAAAATTTGGAGAAACGTGTTTTTGTTGTACCTTTGCAATCCCAAACCTTCCTCAATAGCTCAGTTGGTTAGAGCACCTGACTGTTAATCAGGGGGTCGTAGGTTCAAGTCCTACTTGAGGAGCACTGAAAATCAACCACTTGCACAGGTGGTTGATTTTTTGTTTTCTAACGCATCAGGATGGCCTGAGCATATCTTCAAACACGATGTCTTGCGGAGGGACGCCGACTGAGGCCAATTCTTGAAGCACACGAGGGCGG
>JAGDBQ010000106.1 GCA_017958985.1 Bacteroidales bacterium | reverse complement strand
TGGATTTGGAAAGCAATGACGGAGGCACGGAGATCCGTATCCCCGAGAACCTATTCAAGGACAAATCGATAGTTGTCCTGAAGGCAGGACTGTAATACTAATGATTATCCTTCTTTTTTGAGAAGGCTCCTTTCTGGTAGAGATGCCACCATCCCTCGTAGGCGAAGCCGAACAGCCCGCCGGAAATCACGTATTTCCAGACACTGCCCACTTCGTTGAACAGGGCATCGAATGCTATCGTGATCCCTACGAAAACCAGAGCGGTTATGATTGATTTTATGATATACTCTTTCATAATATAATCCCGATTGATCCGGTAACAAAGATAATCAAGAAATTAGCTATATTAGCACATCTAAAAACGTAATCATGAAAAAGATCATCCTCCTGGCAGCCACAGCTGCCCTCGCATTCTCCTGTTCCCAGCATAAGGATCCCAAGATCCTGGTTCTCTATTATTCGCAGAATGGTTCCACCAAGGCCGTGGCCGAAGAGATTTGCAACAGCCTCGGTGCCGATATCGAAGCCATAGTCCCGGTGACGCCTTTCGACGGCAGTTTCCAGGAAACCATCGATCGGTGCCTCAAGGAGAGGGAGGCGGGAATCCTTCCTGAAATCCAGCCTCTTGCTTCTGACATCAAGGAATACGATGTCATATTCCTGGGATATCCCGTCTGGTTCGGTACGTTTGCTCCTCCCGTCAGTTCCTTACTCGACAACGTGGACTTCAGCGGCAAGAAGATAGTCCCGTTCTGCACCTTCGGCAGCGGCGGGCTGGACTCCAGCATCAAGGACCTCAAGGAGAAGCTGCCTGATACCGAGGTGCTGCCCGGCTATGGAGTAAGGGCGGCGCGCGTAGACGCTGTGCCTTCCGAGGTGGACCGTTTCCTGAAGGAGAATGGATTCATCAAGGGTAAATATGAGAAACTGGAGGATTTCCCTGAAGCGCAACCGGTGTCAGAGGCCGAAGTGGCGATATTCGATGCCGCAGTCGGAGATTATCCTATGATCAACGCCGTTGCCGAGGAAGTCGCTTCCCGCAATGTGCCCGGCGGGATAGAGTATCTGTTCACGGCCAGGGATATTCCACGTGATGGCAACCAGGCCGTTCCCGCGGGTACGATCAAAGTCTATGTCCTCGCAGAGGAAGGACAAGCTCCGGTATTCACGCAAGTGATAAGGTGACAGTGGGGGAGTGAAGGGTCAGCCCTTGCTCCGCCTAGAAACAAGTTCCAGCACCAGGACGGAAACTGCGCCGGCCAGGGCCCAAATGATGGCACCCGGCAGGTGAAGCGTGCCTGCAGGGTCGCCGGTCAGGACATTGGCGGCATCGCAGGCGGCTTTGTCGGCCCAGGGCCATACCTTCACGAGGGCCCCGACGGTGAATCCGATCAGGACTATCAGGGTCTGCCTTCCGTAATGCGACATAAGCCAGTGGAGGAACTTCGAGAAGGCAACGATTCCGACGACGCATCCCAGGGCGAATACCACCAGGACCGGCCAGTCGAGGTCGCTCACGGCCTTCATTATGTATTCATATTTCCCGAGCAGCACGAGGATGAAGCTGCCTGATATGCCGGGCAGGATCATCGTGCAGATCGCGATGGCTCCGCATATTCCTATGAACCAGAGATCGGACGTGGTCTCGGAGGGGGACAGGACGCATATCATCGCACCCAGGGCGATGCCGGCAAGCAGCCACAGCACGTCCGGGCCCTTCCAATCCTTGATGTCGGTGAGGAGGAAAAACGCCGAAACCACGATCAGGCCGAAGAAGAAGGCCCAGGTCTGGACCGGGTGATGGGTGAATACGTATTCCATCAGTTTGGCAAGGGAGAATACGCTCACGGCGACTCCGACGGCGAGCCAGAGCAGGAAAGTGCCGTGGATTGCCTTCCAGAAGTCCTTCAGCTTCCCTTGGAAGAGCAGTTTCCACGAAGACAGGCTCATCAGGGCATCAAGGGCCTCGACGAGTTCGTTGAATATTCCGGAGAGAAGGGCTATCGTACCTCCGGAGACTCCGGGGATGACGTTCGCCGCACCCATCGCATAGCCTTTCAATGCGACGACCAGGTTCCTGACTATGCCGGACATAGGGATCTACTGGATCTTCGTAAGATAGCCCTGGATGGCTTTGAAACTCTCCATCTGGGAGATATGCTTGTCTTCGGGATCGTTGATCACGAGGTCGAAGAGGTTGCCTTCCATCTGCTTGCGTCCGATCTTGAACTTGGCGGTGGAGGTCCTGGCCATATATTCTATGGCGAATTCCGGATCCTTGATCAAGGAGATGAAAAGGTCCGGGGCCTGTTCACCGAGGACGTTCAGCTTGTATTTCGAAGGCCTTCCAACCCAATCCAGGTCCTTCTTGGTGATCGTGGTCTGGATGCTGGTGATCAACCGGTCTTCGCTTCCGATCTTGCGGAAGTCCTGGAAGAATACGCAACCCTTGATGTCGCGGTTCCTGAAGAAATTCATTATCGCAGTCTTGCAGGTGTCGAACGTAGGATCCTCGACATCGATGATGGCCACGTACGAGTTGACCTTGCTCAACGGGATGATCTGCGTAGGGACTATGCTGGCGTGGTTCTTCAGGCTTCTTTTCCTGATAATATTTTTAATGAATTCGAACATATCCTATTTGTTTACGGAAGCTATCAGTTCCCTTATTTCCTGTTTTGCATCCCTCCAGCGGGGGACATCTATCTTCGTGCCGATTACCTCCACCACTTTCGCCGCAATTATCGAGCCTACCTCTCCGCAGACCCTTAACGGCATTCCGAGGGAATGGGCATAGATGAAACCGGCGGCATAGGTGTCTCCGGCACCTGTGGCGTCTATTGTGGCTGCCGGCCAGGCTTCGATGTAGTGGTATTCATCGCCTTGCTTGACCATCGAACCGTCCTTCCCGACCTTCACGACCGCAATCTCGCATTGACGGGACAGGGTGTCCAGGGCCTGGAGAGGCTCCTGTTTGGTATATGCCCTGGCTTCGCTTTCGTTGGCGAAGACTATGTCCACGTATTTCTCGACGAGATTGTGGAAGAAGGCTTCGTTCGATTCGACTACATTGTATGACGCCATATCGATTGAAATCTTGCACCCGGCTTCCTTGGCCATCTGAACCGCCCTGCGGATAAGGTCCTGGTTCTGAACCAGGTATCCCTCGATGTGGAAGTAATCGTAACCTTCGAAATATTCGCTCTTGAGATCCTCCGGAACGAGTTCCAGGGCTGCGCCCATATAGTCGGCGAATGTCCTTTCGGCGTTGGCTCCGGTGATGAAGCACATAGCCCTTCCGGACCCCTTCGTCCCGGTCAGCAATGTCGTCTTGACTCCGTATTGCTCCAGGGTGCTCTTGTAGAGCAGCCCGAGCTCGTCGTTACCGATCTTGCCGATGAATCCGGAGGGCATCCCGAAGATGGAAGTGCAGGTTATGGTGTTCGCCGCCGATCCTCCGGGAACATATTTCACACCGACTTCCTTGAGCTTGGACCATATCCGGTCTCCGGTCTCGAGGTCGACGTGCTGCATGCTGCCCGGCGGAAGGTGGTACTCCCGCAGCATCGAATCGTCAGGGAACACGGCCAGGATGTCCGTGAGGGCGTTTCCTATTCCGAGTACAGATTTCATCTCTTCTTATTATTAACCAACAAAGTTAAAGAATATTTTGTTTAAATTTGTAGCTATGGACAAGAAGGTCGGAAATATTCTTAAATATGGCATCTCCGTTCTGCTTGCTGCGGTCCTTTTGTATTTCGCTTTCAGGGAAGTAAACTGGACTGATTTCTGGTCTGCCTTGAAGGCCTGCAGGTGGGAATATGTCGTGCTTTCGATGCTCTTCGGCCTCCTTGCATTCTTCCTCAGGTCCCTGCGCTGGAGGGAGCTTCTGCTTCCGATAGACCCGTCCACTTCCCTGAGGACCTGTTTCAATGCGGTCAACATTTCCTATGTCGTGAATATGGCCCTGCCCAGGGTGGGTGAAGTCCTGAGGTGCGGGTACATAACCCGCCATTCCGAAAAACGGACGGGAGACGACGGGGAAGAAAGACGGTTGGCCTCTTTCGACAAGGTCCTGGGGACGGCTGCCCTCGAACGATCCTCGGATATAGTTGTATTGATGACGATCCTGGTCGTATTCCTGATCTTCACCCGGGAAAGGTTCGGCGGGTTCTTCTCCGAGAAGATATTCGGAGCGGCATCGGGCAGGTTCACCGCCGGTTTTGCCTTGAAGGCCTTCGTTGCCGTCGCCCTCGTGGCCTTGGTCTTATGGGCGGTCTTCCATTTCGCGTCCCGCTGGCGGCCTCTCCGCAGGCTGGGAGATTTCTTCAAGGGCATAGGCCAGGGTTTCCTCAGCTGCCTGAAGATGAAGAGGGCGTGGTTGTTCTTCCTGCTTACCGCGATGATATGGTGCTGCTACTGGATGATGAGCGCTACCATACTCTGGGCGGTCCAGGGAATAGACCAGGGCGCAGTCAGCACGGCGCTGGCCGACATCGTGTCGAAGACACAGGACCTTAACCTCACCGATGCGTTCTTCCTGATGCTGGCAGGCAGCCTTTCGTCGATGGTTCCTGTCCCGGGAGGCTTCGGGGCATTCCATTTCATCGTAGCCGGAGCCATCTCGTACGTTTACGGGTTCCCGTTCGAATTCGGAATGATCTTCGCGACCCTTTCGCACGAGTCCCAGGGAGTCAACCAGATACTCTGGGGTGCTGTTTCCTTCATTGATGAATCAATCAGAAAAGATTAAATTATAATCAATTATGAAGCTTGGTAAAATCATCTTCTCCATTGCGGTCCTGGCATTGATGTCAGGGACCGCCTCCATTTCCGCCAAGGGCATTCCTTCTCAGGTAAGGATGTCCAAGGAAGTCCTGAAGGACAAGATCAAAGGCGGCTGGGCGGGACAGACCATAGGTTGCACCTACGGTGGTCCTACCGAGTTCAAATACAACGGAATCATTCCGGCCGAGACTCCTATCTACTGGAGAGACCATATCGTCAAGTCGTGGTTCGACCGCTCTCCGGGATTGTACGACGATGTCTATATGGACCTTACTTTCGTCGAAGTATTCCAGAAAGAGGGCCTGGATGCTCCCGTGGAATCTTTCGCCTACGCTTTCGCCAATGCTCCGTATCCGCTGTGGCACGCCAACAAGCAGGGACGCTACAACATCCTGCACGGAGTTATGCCTCCGGCTTCCGGTCATTGGGAGAACAACCCTCACGCGGACGACATCGATTTCCAGATCGAGGCTGATTATGCGGGACTTATGGCACCAGGAATGGTGAACGCCGCATCCTACTATTCGGACGCGATCGGCCATATGATGAACTATGGTGACGGTTGGTACGGCGGTGTATATGTCGCTGCTATGTATGCCCTTGCTTTCGTGAGCAACGATGTGGAATTCGTGGTGACGGAAGCCCTGAAGACCATTCCTTCACAGAGCAAGTTCTACAAGGGTATGGCGGACATCATCAAGTGGTACAAGCAGTATCCAAAGGACTGGGAGACCAACTGGGCGCTGTTCACCAGCAAGTATGGCTATGACATCGGCTGTCCGGACGGCGTCAATTCCCCGTTCAACATCGATGCCGTGATCAACAGCGGGTACATCATCATCGGACTGCTTTACGGACAGAAGGATTTCTACAAGACCATCGACATTTCCACCCGTTGCGGGCAGGATTCCGACTGCAACCCGGCATCTTCCGGAGGAATCCTCGGATGTATGGTCGGTTACAGCAATATTCCTGAATTCTGGAAGAAGCCTTTGTATGAGGTCGAGGATGTCCCGTTCGTATATACCGACATCTCGGTTAACAAGGCGACGGAGTATTCTTACTCCCAGGCCCTGCAGGTCATAGAGCGCAACGGGGGCAAGGTTGACGGCGATTATGTATCCATCAAGACGCAGAAGCCTCAGGCCGTGCGCTACGAGAAGAGTTTCGAAGGCCACTATCCTGTCGCGAAGACAGATGTCAAGAAGGGGATCGGAGAGGTCAAGGAGATCCGTTTCAATGGTAACGGAATCGTGGTAAAGGGGCATCTCTACAAGGTTCCTAACTACCACGAGAGGGGATATGAGGCCAAGCTGGAAGTCTATCTCGACGGCCAGCTCTGCTCTACGATGTATGTGCCGTCCGCCAACAACGGAGGCTCCGCCGAGATATTCTACAAGTACAACCTTCCGGAAGGGGAACACGTAGTCACGTTCAATTTCCTGAACAAGGAAAGCGACAGCAACATAGTCGTTGACAACTACCTGGTCTATACTTCCGACGAAAGCAAGACAAGGACCGATTATGCGCATAAGTAAGATACTTGCCGGGATCCTGATCTCGGTTGCGGCCCTTGCCGCTTTCCCTCTGAATTCTGAGGCCAAACTCTCTTCGAAGGACCTGTACAAGCAGTTCCAGAATCCGGACAACCGCTACCGTCCTTTCGTCAGGTGGTGGTGGAACGGAGACCGTGTGGAAGCGGAGGAACTGGTGCGGGAACTCCATATCCTCAAGGAGGCCGGAATCGGGGGCGTGGAGATCAATCCGATCTCATTCCCCGGCGGCGATGACACCCTCGATACCAAGCCTCTCAAATGGCTTAGCGACGAGTGGATCGATATGCTCAAGGTCGTGTTCGACGAGGCTTCCAGGATCGGGATGACCTGCGACTTGATAATAGGTTCCGGCTGGCCGTTCGGGGCTGAGTCGCTTCCTCGGAACGAAAGGGCTGAAGTGCTTCTGACCTATGCCAATCCGGTTCCGGGCGGCGAGACGCTGGATATGTCCTTGTTCAATATCTACAAGAAACTGGATCCCGGAGTGACAGTGGTCAACACCAGCAGGACTCCGCACCTGGAATCCCTGATGCTTGTTCCGGACCCTATAAACGACCTTTCTCAGGCCATAGACATCTCCGACAAGGTCAAGGACGGGATTATCCGGGTGGATGTTCCTGAAGGGAAGTGGCAGCTCTATGCGATGGTCAAGTACGAGTCGTTCGCCTGCGTCATCAACGGCGCTCCGGGAGCGGCAGGGTCTATCCTGAACCATATGGATGCACTGGCCGTGCGGAAATATCTTGACCATATGACGGATGTCATCGAGGCCAAGCTGGGCCCGCTTTCCAACCATCTCCGCGCATTCTTCGTGGACAGCATGGAACTTGAGGGCTGCAACTGGACTTCCGATTTCGCAGAAGAGTTCCTCAAGCGCAGGGGCTACGACGTGCTCCCTTGGCTGCCTTTCACCATGTTCGAAGTGGAGCGGCTCGGAGACGTCAAGAATTTCGATTACGGCAGCAGGAAAGGAGCGAAGTTCCAGGAAGAGGTCAACCGCGTCAGGTTCGATTTCGAACTCACCAAGGCCGAGCTCCTGCAGGAAAGGTTCCATCAGACCTACATTGCCTGGTGCAAGGAAAAGGGTGTGAAATCGCGCGCACAGGCCTATGGAAGGGGGTTCTTCCCTCTGGAAAGCTCTCTCGGGATAGATTTCCCGGAAGGCGAGTCCTGGACTACCAACTGGCTGAGGCACAGGATCGGCGAAGAGATGGGCGACGAGGACTACCGCCGCGGTCGCGGATATACGATGATCAACAAGTATGTCTCATCCGCAGCTCACCTGGAGGGTAAGCGTGTCATCGGCTGCGAAGAGATGACAAACACTTACAAGGTATTCACCACCAGCCTGGAATTCCTGAAAGTCGGTTCCGATATGGCCGCTATCTCCGGAATCACGCATTCCATCTGGCACGGATTCAACTATTCCCCGAGGGAGGCAGCTTTCCCGGGATGGGTGCAGTACGGTACCTTCCACAACGAGCGCAATACCTGGTGGCCTTATGTCAGGAACCTCAATGACTACCGCGCCAGGATGAGCAGCCAGCTCCAGAATTCCGATATGTACACCGACATTGCCCTCCTGCCGGCCAATTACGATATGTGGGGCGAGATCGGGGTCCAGACGGAGCCGTTCCCTGTGAAACTGAATATCCCTTACACCTCGCTTATCTGGGAAGCCATCCACAAGAACGGAGGCGGAGCGGACTATGTCACGGAAATCATCATCCGCGATGCGAAGGTACGCGGTGGCAAGCTTTGCTACGGACCGAAGGAATACGGTACCATATTCCTCATCGAGGTGACCAGTACCTCTCCTGAGACCCTTGCCAAGCTGGAAGAGTTCGTCAAGGGTGGAGGAAGGGTCTTCTGTATCGGCAAGTATCCGGAGAAGTCTCTCGGCCTTAAGGATTACCAGGCCAGGGATGCCGAGATCGCAGCGGCGGTCGCAAGGCTGAAGGCATATCCGGACAACTTCATCCTGCTCGAGAAGCCTGCCGATGGCAAGTATCTCGAGTGGTACACCGATGTGATGAAGAAATATTCCCTGCCTCATTCAGTGGGTATTTCCAATCCTGACCGATTCCTCCTTCAGAACCGCTACGTGACCGACGACGGAAGCAGCATATTCCTTTTCGTCAACGCTCATATGAGCGAGGCTCGCAGCACCACCCTGGAATTCCCGAAGCAGATCACGGCCAAGAAGCACGCGTGGGTATATGACCCTTCGAAGGGCAAGCGTTTCGCACTCCCTGTCGGAAACGACGGCAAGGTGCAGCTGAATCTCGGACCTTCCGAGACACTGCTCCTGGTATTCGACAAGAACGGTGGAAAGGCTCCTGTATGGAAGCCGCTTCCGGTCGCTCCGGCCGAAGGGACGCAGGCTATGCCTCTGAAGGTGGACGGAGAATGGGACCTCACCTTGCATCACACTTATCCTGACACCCTTTTCACGGCCAAGTTCGATTCTCTCCAGGATTTCAAGGATATGGAGGACACCACGTTCAAGAACTTTATGGGCGAAGTGCTGTATTCCGCCAGATTCACCCTTGACGGCAACGATCTTCCCAAATATATCAACCTCGGCAAGGTCGCAGACATATGCGAACTCAAGGTGAACGGGAAAGATGCCGGAATGAAATGGTTCGGCGACAAGGTATTCGATATTTCATCCCTCGTCCGCGGTGGCGAGAACACCATAGAGGTGAAAGTAACCACATTGATGGGTAATTACATCCAAACCCTGAAGGACAGCAAGGTGGCGCAGAGGTTCCTCTTCAGGCGCAACCAGCCTTATGTCCCTGCAGGATTAATAGGACCAATACAATTATACAAATGAGAAACAAACTAAAGATTGCAGCGGCCCTGCTGCTGATGACATTCGCGGCGCCATCACTTAATGCAGCCGATTATTTCGCCCGTGATTTCGGGGCAGTGCCTGACGGCGTGACGCTCAATACCGCCAGCATCCAGGCGGCCATCGATTTCGTCTCCAGCCACGGAGGCGGACGCCTGATCCTGGACAAGGGAGATTACGTGTGCGGTTCCTTCTATCTGAAGAGTAATGTATTGCTCTGCATCGACGAGGATTCCAGGCTCCTGGGTTCCCTGAATCCTTTCGACTACGTCAGGGATCCGGATGCAAAATGGACCGCACTGGTATTTGCCATCGGTCAGGAGAACATCGGAATCTGCGGAGGCGGAATGATTGACGGACGCGGCTTCGACATAGCTGTCCGCTACACGGATTTCGTCCACCTCGGACTTATGGAAGACAAGCTTTCCAACGACCGTATGGTTGAGCAGAAGCGTCCTGAGAACATCCATTTCTACAAGTGCACCGGTATCACTATCAAGGACATAACCTTGAAGGACCCGGGTTGCTGGAACCAGCAGTACGACAAGTGCCGCGACATACTCATCGACGGAGTGACGGTGGACGCAAAGTCCTACTGGAACAACGACGGTGTGGATATCGTGGACTGCAGCGACGTGGTGATCCGGAACTGCTATTTCGATGCCGCGGACGATGTGTACTGCTTCAAGAGCCACAGCGAGGACGGTGTCAGCGAGAATATCCTCGTGGAGAACTGCGTCGGCCGTTCCAGTGCCAACGGAATCAAGTTCGGAACCTACACTAGGGGTAAGTTCAAGCACTTCAGGTTCAAGAATATAACCATATTCGACACCTATCGCAGCGCCATCACTATCGCTACCGTCGACGGGGCTCAGATCGAAGACGTGGTGATCGACAGTATCAGGAGCATCCACACGGGGAATCCTATATTCCTCCGCACCGGTACGCGCCATACCAACGACAACCAGAAGCCGTACCTGAAGGACATCACGATCAAGAATATGTATGCGGAAGTGCCTTTCGAGAAGCCTGATGCAGGATATGGCTATGAAGGCCCGGTGGAGGACCTCCCTCGCAACGTGTGCCCAAGCATCATTGCCGGAATCCCGGACATCAGGATCGAGAACGTCAAGCTCGAGAACATCCACATCGTGTACCCGGGCAACGCTGATCCTGAATATGCTTATGCCGGCACCTCCAAGGAGGAGCTCAACGCCATCGAGGAGCAGGAAACCCGTTATCCTGAGTTCTCCAACTGGAAGGAACTTCCGGCCTGGGGATTCTATATCCGTCACGCCGACGGGATCGTTTTCGACAATGTGACCATAACCGTGGCTGGAGAGGACTACCGCCCGGCAATAGTCACCGACGATGTCAACGGACTCCGTATGAAGAACCTGACGATCGTCGACGAGCACGCTCCGAAGGGCAAGAAGCAGATCATTACCAAGGACACCAAGAACATCAGGAAGAAATGAGAAAGTCAATAATCACAGCGATTCTCCTGCTGCTTTCCCTGCAGGGCTTCGCACAGGACAAGGTATATAAGGCATCCCTGTTCGGGATCCGCAGCAACGGCATCACGGACAATACGACTTCGATCCAGTGCGCTATCGATTTCATCGCTTCCAAGGGAGGCGGTACCCTCGAGTTCAGCGTGGGACGTTATATCACCGGAGCCATCGAGCTCAAGAGCGGAGTGAACATTATGCTCCGCGAAGGAGCCGTGATCGTCGGGTCTGACAACATCTATTCCTACCGTGGCCACAGAGGCATCTTCTGGGGAGAAGGGGTCAAGGACGTCACCATCTACGGAAAGGGAGTGATCGACGGCCGTGGACCGGCGCTCCTCGATTTCACGGATGCCCAGATAGGGATGAAGCATATTCCTGCAGACACCGTCGTTCCGACCCTCGTGTATCTCAAGGACTGCACGAATGTATCCCTGAAGGACTTCATTATGAGGTATCCGGCGACTCTGCACGATCTCTACATCATCGAAGGCGGTGATGTCAAGGTCGAAGGCTGCTATACTGATATCCGTCAGTAATGAGGAGGTTCTTGCTTTTTTCCGCCCTGGTTCTTTGCTTCAGCATCCTGGCCGGGGCGGAAGATCATTCCTGGAAGGCAAGGTGGATCACCAAGGCGGAATGTGACTCACAGACCAACTCCTGGCTCTGCTTCCGCAAGAAAGTCACCCTCGGATCCGTCCCGGAGTCCCTTGTGGCCCGTATCGCCGCAGATACGAAGTACTGGCTTTGGATAAACGGAGAGATGGTTGTCAGGGAAGGAGGCTTGAAGCGGGGTCCTTCCATAGGAGACGGGTATTACGACAAGGTCGATATCGCCCCTTATCTCAAGGAAGGAGACAATGTCCTGGCTGTCCTGGTCTGGTATTTCGGAAGGGCCGGCTTCAGCCATATGAGCAGCGGGGCCTGCGCCTTGCTCTTCGAGGCGGAAGGTCCTGGTATAGAGATACTTTCAGATGAATCCTGGGAGGCTTCGGTGGAGCACTCTTTCCAGACTGCGTCCTGTCCGCTTCCGAATATGAGACTTCCGGAGAGCAATATCCGTTTCGATGCCAGGCGCTATCCGACGGACTGGATGCTCGGCCGCAATCCGAAGTTCCTCGGCCGTCCGATGGCTGTTCCGGTACTTCCCGGCGAGCCTCCTTTCGGCAAGCTGGTAGAGCGCCCCATCCCTTTGTGGAAGGATTACGGGCTCAAGGAATATTCACGTACGTGGATGAGCGGAGACACGCTTTGCTGTGCTCTCCCTTACAATTGTCATTTCACTCCCTGGATAAAGCTGGAGGCACCTGGAGGCAAGCTTGTCTCGATCCTTACCGACCACGATTACGTGACCGGCCAGAAGTGCGTCAGCGCGGAATATGTCACCAAGTCCGGGATCCAGGAGTTCGAATGCTTCGGCTGGATGAACGGTGAGATCGCCAAGTATGTCATACCCGAGGGGGTGGTCGTAAAGGAAGTAAAATACCGTGAAAGCGGTTATGATACAGCCCTTTCCGGGACTTTCACCTGCTCCGACGAATTGCTGGAGGATTATTGGAAGAGGTCGCAGAGGACCCTCTACGTCTGTATGAGGGACACTTATTACGACTGTCCGGACCGCGAGAGAGCGCAGTGGTGGGGAGATGAAGTCAATGAGCTGAACGAGGCGTTCTATGCACTGGACCGCCGCGCCGACCTGCTGGCCAGGAAAGGTATCCTCGAACTTGTAAACTGGCAGACACCTGAAGGTGTCCTGTATGCACCTGTCCCGACGTCCAACTATTTCAAGGAACTGCCGATGCAGATCCTCAATTCCGTCGGCTGGTACGGATTCCGGGGATATGCCTTCCATTCCGGGGACCTCTCGATAATCCCTCTGGTCTATGACCGGGTCCACAAATATCTCCACGAAGTCTGGGAACTGGATTCCGATGGTATGCCGGTCTATCGTACCGGTGGCTGGGACTGGCCGGATGCCGGGGAACACAGAGACCGGAACGCCCTTCTTCCGATGTGGTATTACCTCGCCCTCAAGGCTGAGGCGGAAGCTGCGGACTACCTCGGAAGGACAGCAGAAGCCGCCCGTGACAGGGAGATGATGGACAGGATAGCCGTGGTGTTCAACGACAAGTTCTGGAACGGCGCCTGCTATATGTCTCCTGGTTATCAGGACGTTCCTGACGACCGTGTACAAGCTTTGGCGGTAATATCGGGTGTTGCTCCCGCAGAAAGGTTTCCGATGCTGAAGAAAGTGTTCGCGGCACAGTGCCACGCTACGGCATATATGTTCCCTTATGTCCTGGAAGCCCTTTTCAGGATGGGTGAGCCCCAGATGGCTCTTGACCGGATGCGCAGGATGTATCCGACCGTGATGAAGGATGGATGCTCGACTTTGTACGAGCATTGGAACTTCGAAGGTACTTGCAACCACGCCTGGACAGGTGGGGGAATAGTCCCGATGGTCCGCTGCCTTGCCGGTGTGGAGGCCCTTGAGCCGGGATTCAAGTCATTCAGCATAAAACCACAGATGGGCGACCTGAAGTGGCTGGAAACGGGCTTCGATACGACATATGGCCGCATAGAAGTCTCGCTCAGGAAGAAGGGTCGCAGGATAGAGGCGACCGTTTCGGTGCCCGAAGGAACAACCTGCCAAGCCGCCGGCAAAACCCTCGGCCCCGGAACCCACACCCTGCGCATCCAATAACCCTTGTGATTCCTTCCTGGCATCCCTAATTCCCTCCACATCTCCGGTGTGTGAAGTGAACACTCCAGGGGCCTATGTGAACCCTCTGGTTTCCAGTTGAGTACAATAATCGAGGTTTTTGTACGCAAGTAAGAGCCCCGGTGTCGAAGTGAGGGCTATCTGGCGGTGACCGTACAGGTTTTTCCTGGGCGCAGGGTTATACGCGTGAGGTAATAATCTCCGTCGCGGCGGGAGCGTGCAGAGGCGCCTTTGACCTTGACAGGCACCGAGGTGCGGAGGGTCAAATCCTTCTTCGTGTTCAGGGTGACGGACGACCCACCGGGCATCGAGGCGCCGGCCGGCGTGGCCGGTCGGATGGTGGCGGTGGTGAGTTTGCCCCCGGCCCACTCGATGTCCACTGAATATGCCCCGCGCGCTCTCAGGCCCTTTACTTCGCCTTCAGTCCAGGCAGACGGGAGAGCGGGGAGCAAGTGGAGTTCTCCGTTCTGGCTCTGAAGGAGCATCTCGCCTATTCCGGCTATGCTCCCGAAGTTTCCGTCTATCTGGAAAGGAGGATGGGTGTCGAACAGGTTAGGCAGGGTAGATTTGCTCAGAAGCTCCCTGTACATCTTGTACGCGTGGTCGCCGTCCAGCAGCCTCGACCAGAAGCATATCTTCCAGGCCTTGCTCCAGCCGGTACCTCCGTCTCCCCTGAATTCCAAGGTTTTGCGTGCAGCTGCAGCAAGTTCCGGAGTCTTCATCGGAGAGATCTCGTGCCCTGGATAGAGGCCGAATAGATGGGATACGTGCCTGTGCTGGGGATCGGTGTCCTTCCAGTCCTTGTACCATTCGACAAGGTTGCCGGCAGCTCCGATCTGAAGCGGCTTGAGATTGTCCCGGAAATGGATCCACCGTGCCCTAAGTTCCGGATCGAGGCCAAGTTTCTCGCTGGCTTCGATCACATCCGTGAACAGTTCCCAGCAGATTTCCAGGTCCATCGCCGAACCTATCGTGACCTGTCCGCGATTGCCGTTGTCATCGAAGAAGGCATTCTCCGGGGAGGTGGAAGGGGAGGTGATATATTTCCCGTCCTTTTCCACGAGCCAGTCCATAAGGAACTCTGCCGATCCTTTCAGAAGGGGATATGCCGTTTCCGCAAGGAATATTCCGTCTCCTGTGAAAAGATAATGCTCGTAAAGATGCGTGCAGAGCCAGGGACCGGCCATCGCGAAATTGGCCCAGCTCGGACTGCCTGCCTTCTCTCCCACAGGATTGGCGGCGCACCAGATGTCGCTGTTGTGGTGGACGGTCCAGCCTTTCATCCCGTACATACTCCGGACAACCTGTTCTCCGGCCACTGAGCAGTTCCGGATGAATTCCATCAGAGGGATGGCCGAAGCGCTCAGTCCGAGCGGCTCCGCAGGCCAGTAGTTCATCTGGACGTTGATGTTGGTGTGAAGGTCGCTGCCCCACGCCGGATGGCGGTCCTTGCACCATATTCCCTGAAGGTTGCAGGGAACCTGGCTGTCTTCTCGCGAGCAGGATATCAGGAGGTACCTGCCGAACTGGAAATAGAGGGTTTCCAGGTACGGGTCGCTTGCTCCGGCGGCATAGGCCTTCAGCCGCTCGTCGGTGGTCGGTATACCGGCCGGATCCAGAGCACACCGTCCGGAGTCACCAAGACGAAACTGAACGGTAGTGAACAGCTTCCGGTAGTCCTCCACGTGAGCTTTTCGGAGTAAATCAAGCCCCTTGCCTTCGGCTCCGGAGATGAACGAAGCCGCCAGGGCATCCTCATCCCGACCATCTATGTCAGGTCTCCTGTCAAACCCGTTGAAACTCGTGGCCGCCGAGACCAGGATCACTGCGTCGGAGGCCTTGGATATATGCAGGAAAGGAGTGCTGTGGACTTGTCCGTCGCAACTTATCACCTTGATCCTGAACTGATAGCGCATTCCTTTCTCTCCGTTCGGCCCCGTCTGCCACTGCGAAAACGGTTCTTCCCATTTCGTGCTCTGGTAATATCCCACCTGCCCCTCGACGACATATTCGGAGGAAGAAAGGCTGCGGATCGTGGTACCGTCCCACATTGACGAACCCTCGATGTCGAATTCCATAACCGGCTTTGTGGCCGAGAGGTGCACGACCATCACCCTGTCAGGATGGGAAACGAATATTTCCCTGGAATATCCGACATCTCCGAAAGTGAAGCTTGTCCTGGCAATCGCGCTGTCGAGGTCGAGGAGACGGTGATAGTCCTTCAAGGTGTTCTGCACGCTTTGGGGGGCGTTCCCGGTATTCCCGCTATATGAAACCTGCTGCCCCTTGTCCGAACCGAAGGTCTGCCTGAGATGGAGGCTGCCCATCGGCAGGAAGGCGTTCACATACTTTCCCTGGAGTCCTTTCGCGAGTTGTTCCGCACCGGTCCAGTCTTCCTTGTCCAGCAGCTCCCTGACCTTGGCGAGCAGTTCGGGACCGCCCGAAGGAACCGGATTGCTGTCCGGGTTGGCGCAACCGCCCCAGAGGGATCCTTCGTTGAGCCAGATCAGGTCGTCGGCCACGCCGCCGTAGACAGTGGCTCCCAGGTGGCCGTTGCCGAGAGGGAGGGCTTCTTCGAAGCGGGTCGCCGGCTTGTCATATTCGAGAACGAGCCTCTGGGCGCCGGCAACAGACGGAACAAGGGTTCCCGCCACTGCCAGCAGAACGCTTTTCAGCAGGTTCGACATTGTCATATTATCGTCATTTAACTGTAAGGGTGGTCGATCTGAGATCTTCGTCCGCGGAGGAATTGCCTGTCAACAAGGTATATTCCCCGGGTTCCACGGACCATTTCCCGCCGGCGCCGAAACACTTGAGCATATCCGAAGTTATTTCGAACTTGACGGTGGTGCTTTCCCCGTTCTTCAGGAATATCCTCTGGAAGGCTTTCAATTCCTTGACTGGCCGGGTCACGGAAGCATATTCCTGGCTGATGTACAGCTGTACGACTTCTCCGCCGTCGTACGGGCCGTCGTTCCTGACTTCGACGCTGACAGTCCCGTAGCCATCTCCTTCAGCTGCTTCGAGGACCGGCTCCGAGAATACGAACTTGCTGTATGAAAGCCCGTAGCCGAACGGGAAGAGGCATCCGGACACGGAAGTCGCGAACTGCCTGGAATACTGGGAATGCTTGTAGTTGTAGACGTTCTGGACCTGTCCTACGCTGCGGGGCATCGTAACCGGCAGTTTTCCGGATGGATTGACCTGACCTGCAAGTACTTCCGCTATTGCCTGCCCACCGGCCTGACCCGGCTCCCAGACATTCAGGATGGCACTGACGTTGTCCTTCGCCCACTCGATGCTGTTGGCCCTTCCGGTCATCAGGATCATTACGACAGGCTTGCCCGAAGCACAAACGGCTTCGAGAAGCTGCTGCTGCATCCCCGGCAGGTCGAGGTCGTCCCTGTCGCAGTTCTCCCCGCAGGTACGCCCGAAGGCTGAATATCTCTGGGAATTCTCTCCGACCACCACTACGCAGACATCGGCAGCCGAGGCCTTGTGACGGGCGGCTGCGATGGTCCTGGCATCCACGTTAGAAATCTTTCCGCCGAAGCACAGGGTATCGATGGTGGCTGAAGGGAAAGCGTCCCGGATGCCCTCGACGACGGTCACGACGGCCGAATCACTCTGGGGCACGGCCCAGTCTCCGAGGATCGTCTGGCTGTCGGCGTTCGGTCCTGTGACGAACAGCCTCCTCGGAGAAGAAAGCGGAAGGATTCCGTCATTCTTCAGGAGGACGAGTCCCTGCCTGGCTGCTTCCAGGGCAGTCTTGGAATGGTCTTCGACGCCTTCGATAAAGGTCTTGATCTCAGGGACCGGATTCTCGAAGAGGCCGAGGGCGAATTTCATCTCGAGTATCTTTCCTGCCGCCTGGTCAATGCGCTTTACCGGAATGCGGCCTGAATTCACCGCTGCGACTACGGCCTCGAAATAATTGTCCCCCTGCATATGCATATCGATGCCGGCCTCGACTGAACGTACGAATGCTTCGGTGGAGTCCGGAGCCCAGTGATGCATCGAATGGAGTCTCTCGATGTCCATCCAGTCGCTGACTACGAATCCGTCGAACCCCAGTTCATCCCTTAGCAGGTCCTGCAGCAGCCACTTGTTGCCGTGGCAGGGAATACCGTTCACTTCGTTGTGGGCGGCCATTACGGTTCTGACGCCGGCTTCCTTGATGGCAGCGACGAATGGAGGAAGGTATATTTCCCTCAGTTTGCCCTCGGACACATCCATCGGGGCTGCGTTCAGTCCGCCGAATGGTTCTCCGCCGGCTATCAGGTGCTTGGCACAGGCCAGGACGTGGGTGGAAAGGTCCCCGTCACGGCCCTGCAGTCCCCAGATCTCGTGTTTACCCATTTCGGAAACCAGAAGGGCATCTTCGCCGAAGGTTTCTCCCATCCTGCCCCAGCGAGGGTCGCGGGAGACATCCAGGTTCGGTCCGAATGTCCAGTACAAACCTCTCTGACGCATCTCCATCGCGGTTTCTTCACCTATGGTTTCGAGCAGTTCCGGATTGAACGTGGATGCCAGGTTTATGTTGGTAGGATAAACCGTGCATCCTTCTATCAGAGCATTTCCGTGTATGGCATCGATACCGATGAGGAGGGGGACCTTGAGCCGGCTTTCCTGTGCAAGTTCCTGCAGCGCAACGGCTTCCTTGGAAGTCAGGCAGTGCAGGAACGAGCCTGCCTCGCCCCTTCGGATCTTGTCCGCGAGGTCCTTGTTCCCGAGGTTCTCGTCGGTCGCGTCTATATTCTTGTATGGTGAACCTTGTCCTGGAGGCACGTAGCAGGGAGCCACGTACTGGCACATCTGTCCGACTTTTTCTTCAAGGGTCATCTCCTTGAGCAGCAGTGCCGCCCTCTCGGATGCCGGAAGCGAGGTGTCCTTCCAGTCCTTGCTGGTGCAGGAAACCATCAGGGCGGTCAGCCCCAATGCAAGCAGGATTCTTTTCATATCGCTTTATTTGATGTCGATGACGATTTTTTCGGAGACCTTGACAGGCTCGAGGTTGAACTTGACCATACCGTCGGCATAGGTCCAGTCGGATACTGTCTTTCCGTTGACTGAGACTTCCGATGCCTTGCCGTCGTTCTGGACGGCAAACGAATACTTCCTTTCGGCGGGAGCTCCTTCGAAACCGCCTTCGACCGGGTTGACGACTATCCTGACCTGTCCGCCTTTCTCGTGACATTCGAAGAGGGTGGAGGTCATAAGGCCCTTCTCGTAGCCGTATGACTGCCCGTCGTCGTCGAACATCTTGTAGCAGGAATCACCCTTGGGATAGACCTTGAGGAGGATTTCCTGGAATGGACGGGCACCGAGGAACGGCACGTCGGGCTGGGTCGGGATGATGGCTCCTTCGCGGATGAACAGCAGGCCTGCGCGGGTAGCAGGATATTCCCTGGTAAAGGTCTCACCCTTGCTGACGATCCTTTCTCCGGTCCAGGCGTCGGTCCAGGTGCCCTTCGGGAGGTATATCTCGTTGGTGAATATTCCTACGCAGAAGCTGGGTCCGAACATATACTGGTAGGTCATATCGTCGCACTTGCGGTCCTCAGGGAAAGTGAGAGGCATCGAGCGGACGATAGGCATTCCGTTGGTGGTGGCCTCCAGGGCCATCGAATAGATGTATGGAGCAAGTGAATACCTGAGCTTGACATAGAACCGGTAGATGTCCTGCTCCTCCTTGGCATAGTAGAACGGCTGCATCATCGAGAACCAGCTGTTGATCTGGACCCAGGGGAGGAACAGTCCGAAATGGAGGCTCGGCATCTCGAGCTCTCTCGGGACGCTCATCACGTCGCAGGAAGTATTCAGGAAGCCGCTCATTCCCAGGTTGAGCTGGTCGTAGAGGGCGGTCTTGCCGCCACCGTTGTCACCGGAGGTGGAAGCTGTCCAATGCTGGGTTCCGGACCAGCCGCCGCAGTAGTGGTGCCAGGTGCGCCTGCCGTTGTAGTTGCGTCCGAGTTCGGCCATCTGCTTGGGCAGCAGGACCTGGTTGAGGTTGTGCATCTCGGCGTCGGTGCGGCCGTTGTAGTACTCCCACTTCGGATGGTTGTCTATGGTTCGGGCGGGATCGAGCTTGAAGCCCTCGATACCCTGGTCCATAAAGGTTTTCAGGTGGTCCATCCAGTGTTCCTGCCCGGAAGTCGCGCGTCCTTCGCGCTCGGCGATAATGTCTTCCTCGGTAATGCTCAGGTCATATTCCTCGCAAAGCCAGAGTCCGAGGTGGAATCCCATCGAGCGGAGCTTGCCGATGAAGAGCCGGTGGTGCATCGTCTTCGGATACTTGTCCTGGAGCCAGTAAGGTTCCGGGGAGAAACGGTCGTAGTTCCATTTCTTCTGGGTGGAGAAATCGTAGCGTTTCTCCATCCACTGGGGCTCGAGCCAGAATACGTCGCAAGGGACGTCTATCTGGCGGAACATCGCCGCGTCGTGCAGGATGTCGAACTGCTCTTCGCGCATATTCGGGCCGAAGCAGAGTCCGTATGCCCACTTGGGGAGCACGTAGGTCCTTCCGGTAATGGTGGTGTACAGGTTGAGGATGGCCGGCATATCTTCTCCGAACATCAGGAAGAAGTCGGCCTCGTCGCTGGTGTCGATTATATTGAAAAGGTCTTTGTGCACGCTGCCCACGTCGAAGAAGCTCTTCCTGGTGGAGTTGTCGTATATTCCCCAGCCGCGGGAGCTCATCATGAACGGCATCGGGATCTCGGTGTGCTGGTAGGTCGTCCACATCCTGAGGAGTTCACCCCTGTGCTGGATATGGTCGCGGCTGGTGCTGCCGCCGCCGTAGAAGCGTTCCCCGTCTTCCATCCTGATGCTGATGACGCTGGCCTTGGCTGCCGCAGGGATCTCCCTCTTGTCGACTTCGGCGAACTTGCCTTCATCGTCTCCTATGATCCCTCCGTCGTTGGCCACCACGTTGAGGTCTGCCCATTTGTCGTTGACTATGTTCCTCAGCTCCGCGCACATCTTGTCCTTGTCAGAGAGGAAGCGGATATCCCGGACCAGCGCCCGTCCCTTGGAATCGCGGACTGAGATTGCGCCGGTTTTCTTGTTGACCGTCAATGAATAATCTCCGGAGGTCAGTGTCCATTCGGAGCCCTTGGTGCTTTCGGTGGCCTTGACTTCCGGCCAGTCTGTCTTGATGCAACCGTAGCGCTCCATCAGGGATTCTTCGAAGGACTTCCTCGGAGAGACCTTGATTCTGAATATCCCGTTGTCGCAGGCCTGTACGCTGATTCTGATGCCGGCGTCAGTCTTGACTGTCTTCTCAGCAGGGCCGGTACCGGCGATAGCATTGATTCCCAAGGCCATCAGGGCCAGGACCATTAAAAATCTTTTCATTATGACTGTTCTATTAGTGTTCTCAATTATGTTTTATCCATCCAGTCCGTGGTTCCCCACGCTCTTCTCCGAGTTCGTGAAGAGTCGTTCCGCAGGGAGTCTCTTCGTCAGTTCGAGTCTGATTATGACAGGTGTTCCGGCGAGTGTTGTTTCAGGGGCTTTTTCAGGGACGTCGACAATGAGGCACCCCTTCCCTTTGCTGAACCTCAGGGGCATCCCGTTTTGCAAGATGGTCGCCTTGCGAGGCCTCCAGTCGCCTTCCAGCGTCAATTCTCCATTGTCCGGCCACTTGTCCACACAAAGATACAAAACGGTTCTTTTCCCTTCATCCTTTCTGATCACCTTTCCCCAGGAAGGCTTCAGACCGCTTCTGGAAGAGCCGTAGATGATGCTTCCGTATCCTTCCATCCATTTCCCGACTTCCACGAGGCATCCGGACTCCTCGGGCCGGACAATGCCTTGGGCGTCAGGTCCGACGTTCAGGAGCAGGTTGCCTCCAAGGGATGCAATGGAAATCAGATAGTTGACGATGGTGGCAGGGGATTTCCACCTGGTGTCCCAGCTTTTGTAGCCCCAGGAATTGCCTATCGACATGCAGCTTTCCCAGTACAAACCTTCCACATCTTCCGCCTTCGGTACCATATTCTCCGGAGTTTTGTAATCACCGGGATAGTCCGGCTTCTGGAGGCGGTCGTTGATGATTATGTGGGGATATTCTTTCAACAAGTCCAGGACCTTCGCGGCCTGTTCCTTGGTTGTCTTCACCGGGTAGTCGAAGAATATGACGGAGAGGTCTTTACCGTAACGGTCGAGCAATTCCTTGATCTGGGGAAGCGAGACATCGTTGAAATACTCCTCGAACGACTTGGTCTGCTGGAAGCCGTCCCAGCTGCCTGAATGGGTTTGGGTATATTCGTCGATAAGGAGTGAATCAGGGTGCGCCCAGCCTTGGTTCATCGGTCTTCTTGCGGTCGCCCCGCCGGGATTGCCCCAATCCTGTTCCTGCGAATAGTAGAACCCGAGCTTCATATCATACCTTTTGCACGCGGAAGCGACTTCATCCACGATGTCACGTCCGAACGAGGTGTAGTCGAGGATGTTGAACTCACTTGCATCGCTCTTGAACATCGCGAATCCGTCGTGGTGCTTGGTTGTGAATACGAGATACTTCATTCCCGCTTTTTTTGCAAGCAGGACCAGGGAGTCCGCATTGAACCTGTCCGGGTGGAAATGTGAAGCATTTTCCCGATACTCGAGGTATGGTATCTTGCACCTGTTGAATATCCATTCAGCGCCACCGAAACGTTGCTGATGCCCTTTGTAGACACCGCCATACATACTGTATGGCCCCCAATGGATGAACATTCCGAATTTTGCCTCGTTCCACCATTGCATCTTGTCAGGTTCCTCATTGCCAGGATTCATAGCAAAGATTTGGAAGCAGCAAAGGGAAAGAAGGCACGATAAGATATATGACTTTTTCATTGTCATAAAGATAGTAATTCTTTTACGATGGACGGAGCCGGAATTGCTTTTGCGTATCAGAATTCAAAGTCCTTTTGTCAAAAAACACTTTAAAGTTTTTATAGTATATATAAGTGTTTTTTTCTAATTTTGTGAATGATTATGCACTTTTGGCATTGAAAACCAAGTTTGAAGGCAATAACACTACATACCATCATTATTAAAATCTGTTTTATGAGTAAACGTTTAATCACGGCATTGCTCGTGTTCCTGACTTTGGGGACACTGGCATTTGCCCAGACAACCGTTACCGGTAAGGTTACGGATGAGTCTGGCGAACCTCTTGTCGGAGCTAATGTCCTCGTAAAGGGCACGACAACCGGCACAATGACGGACTATAACGGTAATTATTCCTTGAATGTAAGACAGGGCGCCGTTCTGGTCTTCTCCAGCATCGGTTACGCCACCCAGGAGATCCGAGTAGGATCGCAAAGCGTAATCAATGTCACGATGAGCAATGATACCAACTTCCTCGATGATGTCGTGGTCGTTGCTTACGGTACCGCTAAAAGAAAAGATTTGACAGGCTCCATCTCCACCGTCGAGAACAAGACACTGGAGATTCAGGCTCAGGGTTCAGTAACCCGCGCCCTCGAAGGACAGATCCCTGGACTCCAGACATCTTCTCTTGACGGACAGCCTGGTCTTGATATGGGTATACGTGTTCGCGGTATCGGTACTGCCAGCGCGAACAACTCCAATGCCCTCATCATCATCGACGGCGCACCTGCAATTGACGGAACCAACCCTCTGTCAGCACTTAACAGCAAGGATATCGAGAGCATCACCATCCTGAAGGATGCGGCATCTACCGCCCTTTATGGTGCCCGTGGAGCTAACGGTGTCATTCTCGTCACCACGAAGAGCGGTAAGTCCGGTAAGGCTAAGATCTCTTTCGAGGGAAGATGGGGAATCAACGCTATCGGACCGAACTCTGATTTCGATGTCATCGGTAACGACAAGGCAGGTGATCTTTATGAATTCTACTGGCTGGGTATCTACAACTCGGTTTACACCGGCTACGCCAAGAATTCGGAGAATCTGAAGGGTAATGCGGCTGCTGCTGCTGAATTCGCATCTCAGCACCTCTTCGACTTCACGGGTGATGCTGCTTCATTCGGTCGTAACGGTCTCTACAACAGACTTGCTTACACTGTCCCGGGAATGACTTTCACCAAGACCGGCAGCGGATCGAATGCTTCGTCAACCCTCGGAGGCGCATATCTTGTAGGAGTGGACGGCAAACTCAATCCTAACGCAAGCCTGCTTTACAGCGGCGGAACACTCCACGATTCTCTCGTATCTGCCCGCTTCCGTCAGCAGTACAATGTTTCTGCAAGCGGCGGATCAGACAAGATGGACTACCACCTCTCTCTCGGTTACCTCTCTGATCCTTCATATGTAGCTACCTCTGCATTCAGCCGTTACAACGCCCGTGCGAATGTCAACGCCCAGGTTACCGATTGGCTCAAGGCTGGTGCGAAGTTCGCCTACACTCATCGTAAGACGAATTCCCTTGCAACCCGTTACGGACGTAACCCTGGATCCACCGCTGAGAACCCGTTCTCACGTATCGATGCTTCCACGGTTCTGGACAATGCTTATGCACGTGACCTCAAGGGTGATTTCATCTACAACAGCGCAGGCGAGAAGATGGGTAATGTGAACGATGGTTCTACTGCTTACAATGCAACTCCGACCCTTTCCCCTGTCGGCCCTACCCGCAACCTCTTCGGTCAGGCCATCAACTGGGTCGAGTACTACAAGCAGCAGATCGACGGCAACACCTATGACGACCTCAACGTCAGCGGTTACACCAGGGCTGCCTTCCTCAAGCATTTCACTGCGGAGGTCAACCTCACCTACAGCACCACATTCAACACCCGCACACGTTTCTTCAATACGCAGACCGCTGCTGCACGTGTCGGTGCCGACCTCGGTTCCGTTATCCACAAGGACAAGGAGCAGTACACGACGATCAATACCCAGCAGCTCGTCAACTACACCCAGGACTTCGGTGTACATCACGTTGACGCGATGGTTGGACACGAGTTCTATCAGTATGACTATGACCTTGTCAGATACGGTTCCGGTCATGGACTGATCAATGACTTTATGGGTTATGTGAACTTCCTCGGTACCCAGTCCTACAGTACTTATGGAAACTCTTGGGGTGGTAACATCAACAAGATGGCCATGGAATCTTATTTCGGACGTGCTAACTATGTATATGACGATAAGTACTATGCATCAGCATCCCTCCGTCGTGATGGTTCCTCGAAATTCAAGCTTCCTGAGAACCGTTGGGGTACCTTCTGGTCAATAGGTGCCGGCTGGCGTATTTCCGCCGAACCTTGGATGGAAGGCACCAAGAACTGGCTGGACAATTTGAAAGTACGTGCCAGCTACGGTGTCCTCGGTAACCAGAACGGTATCGGTATGTATTCAGGCTATCAGACCTGGTCATACGGAGCATCTGGTTGGGCAGGTACCAACATTGCTACCTATCCTACGGGATACACCCTCAGCAAGGGTGCGTGGAGCAACGACGCCCTCACTTGGGAGAATGTCCATACAACCGACGCCGGTGTAGACTTCACTCTCTGGGGCGGCAAGCTCTCTGGAACCTTTGACTGGTTCAACAAGCAGACTGTCAACGCTATCTGGAACCAGAACGCCTCATACCTCGCAGCAGGTCAGGCTTCTCTCCAGATGAACACGGCAGGAATCCGCAGCCGCGGTATCGAAATCGAGCTTTCTTACCAGCCTGTCAAGACTACCGACTGGGATGTCATCTTCTCAACCGTCGGAACACATTATAACACTATCATCACAAGTGTTCCTGCAGGAACTGGTTCCGAAGCACTCAACGGATGCTGGACCGCCAACTCTGACGCTTGGGCACTTTCTGGTGAAGGAGCATCTTCCGGTCAGGAGTACCTCCGCGGTATCGGTAAGGATTACTTCAACATGTATCTTTACAAGTATGCAGGCGTAGCAGGTAACACCGGTGTCACTTACTTCGGTAATGACGGCAAGCAGTATACCGGTTACACGAAGGGTGATGCATATGCAGGTATGCCTCTCTTCTGGCATACGGTTACTGCTGACGAGGCTGCTGCGGGCACATTCGGCTCCGCAAAGGCTGGTGATGTCATCAATACCACCAACACGAACCTCGCAAACAGGTATGAGATGGGTGACGCTATCCCTGAGTGGATAGGCGGTTTCACCACTACCGTCCGTTTCAAGAACCTCGACTTTACCGCCCTGTTCTCATATCAGCTCGGTGGAAAGTTCTTCTCAGTAGACTATGGTACCGGTGAGGAAGGCCGCTACAAGGCTGGCCAGGACCTCTCTGACGGTGTATCAGTCTCTAAGGAACTCTGGAACAATACCTGGACCGAGAACAACGTGGACGCCAAGTTCCCTATGGTCATTTACGGTTCAGAGGTACAGCGCAGTGGAGCAACTCTTGGCAGTTGGAACTACACCGATATGTCTCTCTTCAGCGCCAGCTACTTCAGCGTCAAGAACGTTACCATTGGCTACACCTTCCCTAAGAAGCTTGTGAACAAGGCAATGATCAGCAATC
>JAGDBQ010000105.1 GCA_017958985.1 Bacteroidales bacterium | reverse complement strand
GTGGGAGGTGTAATATTCAGTGGCCTTTCCGATGATGACTCCGGCGAAGAGGCCTGAGAGAACGGACAGGCTGAGCTGCCACCAGTTGGTGAATCCGAGGACATAGAATACCACGAAGGTGCAGACTGCGATCAGGATGGCCGAGAGGTTTGTTCCGGTGCTCAGCGACTTGAGCAGCTGCTGCAGACCGGCGCCTTCCTTGGTGCGGACCGCATATATTCCCAGTATGGAAAGCACGACTCCTATCGCCGCGATCATCATTGGCGCCAGGATCGCCCTCATCTGGTATTCGACTCCAGCGGAGAAGAAGGCAGATGCACCCAGGGCCATAGTGGCCAGGATCGATCCGCAATAGGATTCATAGAGGTCGGCTCCCATTCCGGCAACGTCACCCACATTGTCACCCACGTTGTCCGCGATGGTGGCAGGATTCCTCGGGTCGTCTTCAGGAATATCCTGTTCAACCTTTCCTACGATGTCCGCTCCTACGTCGGCCGCCTTGGTATAGATACCACCGCCGACCCTGGCGAAGAGGGCCTGCGTGGAAGCTCCCATTCCGAAGGTTAGCATAGTGGTGGTGATGACTACCAGGCTCTGGGCCTCGCTGGCCTCGTGGACGAATGCATTCAGCACAATCCACCAGATGGATATGTCGAGGAGTCCGAGTCCTACGACGGTCAGACCCATCACAGCTCCGGAGCGGAACGCCAGCTTGAGACCCTTGTCAAGGGAATGGGTCACGGCGTTGGCGGTCCTGGCGGAGGCATAAGTGGCAGTACGCATTCCGATATACCCCGCAAGAGCCGAGAAGAAACCTCCGGTAAGGAAGGCGAACGGCACCCAGACATTCTGGACGTGGAGTACATAAGCCATGAAGGCGAAGAGGAGGGCAAGTACTACGAATACGATTGCAACCACCTTGTACTGCTGCTTGAGATATGCCATCGCGCCCTCACGGACATACTGTGCTATCTCTTTCATCGTAGGGGTGCCTTCGCTTTCCTTGCGCATCTGGTGATAGAAATACCAGGCGAAGAACAGAGCGATGACCGATGCGGCCGGCACCAAGTAGAAAAGACTGTTCATAAAGATCAACTTTTAACGTTTTATCGAAATACAAATATAAGAAAAATGTGACCGAGGTAGCCCAAAAAACAGAGTTTTCAGCAAAAAAGATGACGGCCGGAAACTTCCGGCCGCCATTCTATCGAAGGGTCTTCCATCGTTACTCTGCCTGCTCTTCTGCCTTAGGAGCCTCTGCAGGAGTCTCCTCTGCCTTAGGGGCTTCAGCCTTAGGAGCTTCAGCCTTCTTCGAGCGGCTGCGGCGGGTAGCCTTCTTCTCTTCCTTCTTGGCGGAAGCGAGAGCTGCCTCGTTGAAATCAACGAATTCGATCAGCGCCATATCCGCGCCGTCTCCGAGACGGAAACCGGTGTGGAGTACGCGGGTGTAGCCACCTGGACGCTCGGCGATCTTCGGAGCGATGGTTCCGAAGAGCTCCTTCACAGCCTCCTTGTCCTTGAGGTAGCTGAAAACTACCCTGCGGGAGTGTGTGGTGTCTTCCTTTGACTTGGTGATGAGAGGCTCGACATAGGTCCTGAGAGCCTTTGCCTTTGCAACGGTGGTCTCGATCCTCTTATACTTGATCAATGAAGAAGCCATATTGGCCATCAGCGCCTTGCGGTGACCGCTCTTGCGGCCAAGGTGATTGATTGCTTTCTTGTGCCTCATTGCTTATGCGTTCTTTTTCTTGGGTTCAATATTATATTTTCTGACATCCATACCGAACTGGAGCTTCATCTTTTCCACGAGCTGGTCGATCTCGTTGAGAGACTTCTTTCCGAAATTCCTGAACTTCATAAGTTCGTTCCTGGAATAGGAAACAAGGTCTGCGAACGTGTCGATGTCAGCTGCCTTGAGGCAGTTGTAAGCCCTGACGGAAAGTCCCATATCCGAAAGCTTGGTAAGGAGGAGATGCCTCATCCTGAGGCTTTCCTCGTCCAGCTCCTTGGAATCGGACTCGACTGCGCTCTCCAGGGAGATCTTCTTGTCGTCCGTGAACAGCTTGAAGTGGTAGATAAGGATGTTGGCCGCCTCCTGAAGAGCCACGTTAGGGGAAATGGATCCGTCCGTGACAATCTCAAGATTGAGCTTTTCGTAGTCGGTCTTCTGCTCGACACGCCAGTTCTCGACTGTCCAGTTGACCTTCCTGATAGGAGTGTAGACTGCATCGACAGGAATGGTTCCGATCGGTGTATTGTCGTCTCTCATCTCCTCTGCCGGGACGAAGCC
>JAGDBQ010000104.1 GCA_017958985.1 Bacteroidales bacterium | reverse complement strand
GGCCATCCTGGTTTTCAATTCCCTCTTCCCGGATTTGTACATATTCAGAAGGGCGTTCCTGTTCTTCAGCTTCACGAGTTCTCCGTCCTTGAGATAGAGATATTCGGTGCTGATCTTGAAGAACGACAGGACATCGTGCTGGTAGTTGGAGTCCTCGTAACCGATCAGGCCCTCGGTGTTGTGGTTGCCGGTATCCTTGTGCAGGAACTTGTCCACCCGCTTGAGCAGGGAGACGTTCCCGTCGAACAGGACCTCATAGAAACCCTCCCGGGCCCCTTCGACCCCAAGGTACTGAAGGTTTACGAAACGTTTCCCTCCCCTGGTGAACCAGGAGACCTGGTTGCGGTCGGGAGATGTCGCGGCAATCTCGGGGGACGGTTTTACGTTGACCTCGCAGAGCGAAGCGTCCACGTTGATGTAAACCCCGTCATACCTGTTTCCGTTATACAGGATATATCCCGGAAGGAATCCCTCGGCATCCCAGTAAGGAGTTCCGTTGAAGTTCGAGGAATACCTGTCGGACATCTTCCCGCGGAAGAGTGCGTCCTGACCGGAAACATTCTGAGCCCCGCACGGATACAGCATCAGTACGGAGCCCAACAAAAGAAGAAGCAGCTTCAGTCTCATCTTACTCTAAGTTTCCTGCCAGGCCGCAGGATTGTCTTTTCAGAAATCCCGTTGAGTCTGCAGAGATTCCTAACCGTTGTATGGTACCTTCTCGCGATCGCGCCAAGGGTATCACCCTTGCGGATGGTATGGTACTGTGTGGCGGCAGCAGCCTTCTTGGCCCTGGCCTTTGCAGCAGCCTTCTTCTCCTCTTCGGCCTTGCGGATCGCTTCCTGGCGGTCCTGCTCGTCGCCTTCCATGATATCGATTTCTTCCTGCTCGCTTTCGGGAACGTACTTGCTGCTGGCATTCAGATATCTCTTCTTGAGGACGAAGAGCCTGTGGCGGAGTGTCCCGGTCGGGAAGTCTATCAGCCACTCAGGATCGAATGCATAACCCTTGTAACGGGTCTCGAAATGGAGGTGTGGACCGGTGGAACGCCCCGTAGAGCCACCGAGGCCGATGATGGAACCGGCGTCGACCCATTCGTCGTCTTCCACGTAGATCTTGGAAAGGTGGGCGTAGAAAGTCTCCAGCCCGTTATCGTGACGGACGACGACCAGGTTGCCGTATCCGCTGTGGTACTTGGAGATCCTGACCCTGCCGTCGAAGGCTGAATATACAGGTGTCCCTGTCTGGAGAGGGATGTCAACTCCCTGATGCCTGCGCCTGTGCCGGTAGCCGAACTTGGAAGAAGGGGCACCGATCACCGGGCAGCGGTAGCTGCTGAGGGTATCCACTATCCACAGGGCTATCTCGTCCGGGAGCTCTGACAAACCGACCCCGTATGGATCTGGCTTGTCGTGGGTCCAGTATTCATTGAACAGCTTGTTGTCCCTGGCGTATCTAGGATCTTTCCAGTACTTCCAGGTATAGTCCGGGAAAAGGAGTATCTTGATGAAAGGATCGGCAGTGTCGAGTGTGTCAAGTGCATCGGTCCTGCCGTTAAGCGACTTTACGGACTCCCTGCCCGGTCTCGGGACAAGGAGTTCAGCCTCGCGTCTGCTCTTGATCGTCGTGTCCTGCGCCCCAGCCGGGGTCGGTAAGTAAATCAGCGTGAGGGCCATAACGATGGCGCCCAGTGAAAGATGTCTCAGATTCATTCGATTCAATTTTAGATTACGGCATCGAATCTTTCCTTGAGCAATTCCTTCGTCTGATTGACTTTTTCTTCCAGCAGTCTGGTTGAAGTCGCTTCACAGATGAACCTAAGGTAAGGCTCCGTATTGGAAGGACGGATATTGAACCACCAGTCCGGGAATTCGACTCTGTAACCGTCGAAATCCATCTGGGCGGTTGGTTCCTCCAAGGAAGTGAAATACTCTCTGACGGCGTCCATGGCGCCTTTCTTGTCTTCGATGCGGAAATTGATTTCTCCAGAATTCTTGTAGCGGGCGATCTTGGCGATCAGCTGGCTGAGGGTGACGCCCTTCTTCTTCATCGATGCCACAACCCTGAGTATCAGCATCGAAGCCAGGAGGCCGCTGTCGGAATAGAAGAAATCACGGAAATAATAGTGGCCTGCGAGTTCACCGCCCCATACACCGTCGATCTCACGCAGCTTGTGAGCGGCAAAGGCGCGGCCGACTTTCCAGGTGGCCATAGTGCAGCCCATAGGAGAGAGATACTCGCCCACTGCCTTGGAACTGCGGATATCCTGCAAAACGATCCCCGGCTGCTGCCTCTCTTCCACGAAATAGTGGCCGAGCACTGCTATCATCAGGTCCGGAGACACGAACTTGCCCTCATTGTCCACGAACATAACGCGGTCTGCATCGCCGTCGTAGATAACGCCAACATCGGCACCGGTCTCAGCGACCAGGGCCTGGAGCGGCTCCACGTTCTTAGGGATGAGAGGGTTCGGCTCGTGGTTCGGGAAGTTCCCGTCTAGCTCTTCGAAAATGTAGGAAGGAGAATCGCCGAATATCTCGCGGGCATAGAGGCTGGCCATACCGTTGGAAAGATCGATGGCGATCTTGAGGTCGGAATAGTCGCCCTTGAACTTAAGGAGGAAATCCAGGTAGTCCTTGTGGATATCCTTCTGTATCACGCTGCCCTTCTTCTCGGCCACAGGAGTAGGCTTCCCGGTCTCTATCCACTCCTTGATCTGCCCGAGACCGGAATCCAGGCCCACAGGAAGAGCATTCTCCCTGGACACCTTCATCCCGTTGTACTCCTTCGGGTTGTGGGAAGCGGTGATCTGTACGGAGGCCTTGAATCCGTAGTTGGCGGTCCCGAAATAAACCATAGGAGTAGTACTGAGGCCGATATCATAGACATCGGCGCCGGCATCGGTGATGCCCTTTATAAGATATTCGTGTATTTCTTCGGAAGACATCCTGCAGTCCCTTCCTACAAGGACTTTGTCCGTTCCGAGAAGCTCTGGGATGAAATAACCGATCTTGTAAGCTGTGTCCTTGTCGAAGTCAACGTTATAGACTCCGCGTATGTCATAGGCGTGAAAAGCTCCCATATGCGCAGATTCTCCTTATTTTATTTTGGTGTTGTACCTTGCAAAAACCTTTCCTTTCGAGATGCTTGCAAGCTTTTTCGTAATAATTTTTTTCCGGATCGGCGCCACGTGGTCCACGAAGAGGTCTCCGTCGAGGTGTGACATCTCGTGCTGGACCATCCTGCAGGCGAATTTGTCGAAGGTTTCGGTCACCTTCTCGAAGTTGCCGTCATAATACTCCACGGTGATGCTTTCCGGCCGCACGACATCGCAATAGACACCGGGAATGCTGAGGCAACCCTCCGAATATGTAGCCTTCCTGCTGCTTTCTTCGATTACTACGGGATTGATCATCACCCTCTTGAAATTCTCGAGATACGGATAGACATCGGCCATCCCGGTGCCGTCCACGATAAGGATACGGACACTCTCGCCGACCTGCGGCGCGGCAAGTCCGCAACCCTCGGCCTTTGCGAGGGTCTCTTCCATATCGGCCACCAGTCTGGTGATCCTTTCCTTGTCCGAAAGGTCGGCAGGAGCGGCTGTCTCCCTCAACACCTCGGAACCGTAGAGATAAATCGGTAATACCATATAACTAATCTTTATTCTGTCTGTCAAGATAACTCTGGAGGATGATCGCAGCACTGATCCTGTCCACCGATTCTTTCTTCCGGCGGTCCTTGGCCTTCATTCCCCCATCTATCATAGCCCTGTGGGCAAGCACGGAAGTGAACCTCTCGTCCTCCCTGGTCACGGGCACGTCCGGGAAGGCCTTGGCAAGATTCTTCAGGAATATCTCCACGTCCGCCGCAGCCTCCGAAGGGCGGTTGTCCATATTCACAGGATAGCCTACCACAAAGCGGGTGATGACCTCCTTTTGAGCATAATTTTTGAGATATTCTATTATCTTTGCAGAAGGAACCGTGTCCAGGGCGGATGCGAATATCCGCAGCGGGTCACTTACAGCGACCCCCACGCGCTTGCGTCCATAGTCTATCCCGATTATCCTGTCCATAGATTCCGCAAATTTACAGAAAAATGTCAAAAGAGAAAAAAGGTTCACCTACGGTCAATTACAGGATCAGCATCGCGGATGACGACACCCACGTAAGCCTCTGGTCCACGAAGTTCACCAAGATGAACGCCATCATAGCTGCCGTAACCGCCCTGGTAGTGCTTTTCGCCCTCGCCTGGTGCCTGATCGCCTTCACTCCGATGAAGACCCTGATACCGGGCTACCCTGATGCCAGGACCAAGCACGAAGCCATCCAGAACGCGATCCGGCTGGATTCCCTGGAGAATGTCATACTGAAGTGGGACCTCTATGCCGAGAACCTCCGCAGGGTCGTGGACGGCGAGAAACCGCTCGATATAGACAGCATCCTCGACATCAACACTGACAGGACCCTTTCCGAGGCCAGGGCCAGGAAGCTTGCCGAAAAGGACTCCCTCCTCCGGAAAGAGGTTTCCAGCGAGGACAAGTTCGACATATCCTCCAGCGCCGCCAAGGCCCTTCCTATCGAAGGGATGCATTTCTTCACCCCGCTCAAGGGGGTCATCTCCCAGGGATACGACAAAGCCCTGCACCCATATCTGGACATCACGGCTCCGGGCAATTCCGTTGTGATGTCCGTCCTCGACGGGACGGTCATCTCGGACGGATGGAGCGATGACGACGGCTACACCATACGCATCCAGCACGAAAGTGACATAATCTCCGTTTACAAGCACAACCAGAAGCTTATGAAGAAGACCGGCGACAAGGTCAAGGCCGGCACCGCGATTGCCATAGTTGGCGGTACGGGCAACAAAGCCGACGGAGACCACCTGCACTTCGAACTCTGGCACAAGGGCGAGGCTGTGGACCCTACAAAATATATCAGCTTCTGATGGAGAAAAGAAGGATAGCAATCCTGGGATCGACCGGGTCGATCGGCAGGCAGACACTTGACGTGATCCGCGAGCATCCGGACCGCTTTGAAGTCGAGCTCCTTACCTGCAAGGGCAGCTGGGGGCTTATGGCAGCACAGGCCAGGGAATTCGATGCCAACAATGTGGTGGTATGCGACGATTCCGGTTATCTCCCTCTTTCCCAAGCACTTGATAATACGGACACAAAGGTTTTCGCAGGGATGCAATCCGTGTGCGACCTGGTAGCCAGCGACAGGGTGGACATAGTGGTGGCGGCCATGGTCGGCTTCAGCGGCCTGGCTCCGACCATCTCCGCAATCAAGGCCGGAAAGATAATCGCCCTGGCCAACAAGGAGACCCTCGTTGCCGCAGGCTCGATCGTGACGGACCTGTCCAAGCGTTACAACGCCCCCATCCTTCCGGTAGATTCCGAACATTCCGCCATATTCCAATGCCTGATGGCATCCCAGGGCAACGCTATCAGCAAGATACACCTGACGGCCTCTGGGGGTCCATTCCGCACCTGGGACAAGGAGAGCATTGCGAAGGCTACCAAGGATATGGCCCTCCAGCATCCGAACTGGAATATGGGAGCCAAGATCACCGTAGACTCCGCCACGATGATGAACAAGGGATTCGAGGTGATCGAGGCACGCTGGCTGTTCGACATCCCGGCAGACAGGATCAACGTGGTGGTCCATCCTGAATCGGTGATCCACTCGATGGTCGAATTCGAGGACGGTGCCGTAATCGCACAGATGGCCAGTCCGGATATGCGGGAACCTATACAGTTCGCCATCGGCTTCCCGGAAAGGATGCCCCTGGGCAACAGGAAACTAGATTTCGCAGCCCTGGGCAACCTGTCGTTCCAAGCTCCCGATACGGAAAAGTTCCCTGCTCTACAGCTCGCTTACGATGCACTTGAAAGGGGCGGCAACATCCCTTGCGCCCTCAATGCGGCCAACGAGGCCGCAGTGGAAGCCTTCCTTAGCGACCGTATCCCATTCTACGGTATTTCAGACATAGCCGCGGAGTGCATAGCCGAAGCCCCGTTCATCAAGGAGCCGTCGCTGGACGACATATTCCGCACCGACAAGGAGATCCGCGCCCTGGCGCAGGGGAAGATCGCGGCCTTGGAGAAAAAAGACTAGACTATGGTTGTACTGATGAAGATCCTGCAAGTAATCCTTGCTCTTTCCATACTCATAATCATCCACGAATCCGGCCATTTCCTGTTCGCGAAACTGTTCGGGATACGCGTGGACAAATTCTTCCTCTTCTTCGACATCAACGGCTTCAAGCTGTTCAGCACCAAGGGGAAATGGTTCACCAGGATATGCCCGAAAGCCGCCTCCTGGGAGACTGAATACGGCATCGGCTGGCTGCCTCTCGGAGGCTACTGCAAGATCAGCGGGATGATCGACGAGAGCATGGACCTGGAGTCCATGAAGAAGGAACCGGAGCCTTGGGAGTTCCGGACAAAGCCGGCCTGGCAGCGGTTGCTGGTGATGTGCGGCGGCGTGCTGTTCAACTTC
>JAGDBQ010000103.1 GCA_017958985.1 Bacteroidales bacterium | reverse complement strand
TGAACTTGTTCCCGTTGTGAACGGCGATCGTATGGCCGATAAAGTCAGGAGAGATCATGCTGGCACGGGACCAGGTCTTGACCACTTACTTCTTCTTGCTACCATCATTCATAGCAAGAATTCTCTTCTCCAGTGCTTCCTGGATGTATGGACCTTTTCTTAATGAACGACTCATAATCTGAATTTCTGTTTAATTACTTCTTCTTTCTCCTTTCGATGATGAACTTGTTGGAAGTAGCCTTAGGATTACGTGTCTTGTAACCCTTCGCAGGGAGACCCTTGCGTGAGCGAGGATGTCCACCTGAGGCACGGCCTTCACCACCACCCATCGGGTGATCTACCGGGTTCATAACGACACCACGGTTGTGAGGCCTGCGGCCAAGCCAGCGCCTGCGGCCGGCTTTTCCGTCAGATTCGAGATTATGGTCTGCATTGGAAACGGTACCAACCGTTGCGCGGCAGGATACGAGCACCATCCTGGTCTCACCCGAAGGCAGACGGAGGATAGCGTAGTTGCCTTCACGTGCAGCAAGCTGTGCGAAGGTTCCTGCGGAACGTGCCATCGCAGCACCCTGTCCCGGGCGAAGCTCGATGTTGTGGACGAGCGTACCCACAGGGATTTCTGCAAGCGGGAGGCAGTTGCCAAGGTCTGGAGAAACACCGGAACCGGATTCGATCTTCTGACCGACCTTGATTCCTGAAGGAGCGATGATGTACTTCTTTACTCCGTCTTCGTATTCCACGAGGGCGATACGGGCGCTGCGGTTCGGATCATATTCGATGGTCTTGACCGTTGCGAGCATATTGTCCTTGTCGCGGAGGAAGTCGATGATACGGTACATCCTCTTGTGGCCGCCGCCGCGATAGCGGACAGTCATCTGACCAGTGTTGTTCCTACCGCCGGTACTCTTGAGAGGTTCCAACAAAGCCTTGTATGGCTTCTTAGCAGTGATTTCGTCGAATGCACTGATTGCCCTGTTCCTGGATCCAGGAGTCGTAGGCTTGAATTTTCTGATTGCCATTGCCTTGTCCCTCCTTAAATATTAGCGTAGAAATCGATCTTGTCATCACCGGCAAGAGTGACATAAGCCTTCTTGTAGTGATTCATACGGCCACGGAGCATCCCGGACTTGCTGTAGCGGGACTTCCTCTTGCCGTGATAGTTCATAGTGTTGACGTCCTTGACGGTGACGTTGTAGAACTGCTCGACAGCAGCCTTTATCTGGATCTTGTTGGCTTTGCGGTCAACAATGAAGCCATAACGGTTGTTCTTTTCAGTCTCAGCCGTCATCTTCTCGGTTACGATTGGCTTGATAATGATTCCCATCTCTTTGCTCTTTTAACGGTTAGCCCTTTCCGAGAGGACATCCTGTACGCCGTCCATCAGCACCATCGTATTTGCATTCATAATTGCATAGGTGTTGATTTCGTTGACAGTGATGACCTTAACCTCAGGGAGGTTACGTGATGAAAGGAAAATATTCTTGGAATTCTCCGGGAGGACGAAGAGAACCTTGCGGTCGCCGGCCTTGAGAGCTTCGACGATGTTCAGGAATTCCTTGGTCTTAGGAGCATCCATAGTGAAAGGCTCGACGAAAACGATGGCGTTTTCCTGTGCCTTGTATGTAAGAGCAGAGTGGCGTGCAAGAGCCTTGATCTTCTTGTTCAGCTTAGTCCTGTAAAGACGAGGCTTAGGACCGAATACACGGCCGCCGCCGACGAAGATATTGGCTTTCAAGCTACCGTGACGAGCACCGCCGCCACCTTTCTGACGACCAATCTTCTTGGTCGAATGTGCGATTTCACTGCGATCCTTGGTCTTTGCAGTACCCTGGCGCTGGTTTGCGAGATACTGGACGACGTCAAGATAAATAGCGTGATCATTAGGCTCGATGCCGAAGACCTTCTCGTCAAGGACCACCTTCTTTCCGGATTCGGATCCGTCAATTTTCAATACTGGTAATTCCATAACTAAAACTCCAATGTTACATAAGAACCCTTGGCTCCAGGAACGGAACCCTTAACGACGAGAAGATTGTTCTCAGGGATGATCTTGACAACCTCGAGGTTGAATACCTTCACCCTCTCATTGCCCATATGGCCGCCCATCCTCATTCCAGGGAATACGCGGGATGGCCAGGAAGATGCACCCAGTGAACCAGGCTTGCGAAGACGGTTGTGCTGACCGTGGGTCGCTCCGCCGACACCGGCGAAATGATAACGGTGGACAACGCCCTGGAAGCCCCTACCTTTAGAAGTACCGACAACATCTACGAACTTGACGTCATTCAGGACGTCCACAGAGATGGTGTCTCCGAGCTTGAGCTCTCCATCGAAGTTTGCCGGGAATTCGACAAGCTTGCGCTTTGGAGTAGTTCCTGCCTTTTTGAAATGCCCCAACTGAGGCGCGCTGGCGTGTATCTCCTTGATTTCGTCATAGGCAAGCTGCACGGCTTCATAGCCATCCTTTTCAACGGTGCGCAGTTGCGTGACAACACACGGACCAGCCTCGATGACGGTGCATGGAATATTTTTTCCATCAGCACCGAAAACGGAAGTCATTCCGATTTTCTTTCCAATTAATCCAGGCATTGGTTTGATTAATTAATTGTAACTTAATAATTTACATTATTCCGCACAATTTTGCGGGCTGCAAATGTACGAAAATAATTTCAATTAACAAAGTTTTCCACAAGCCTAATGCCTAATAATCAGCGATAAAGGGTCAGCGGTAGTCTTCGTATCCCGGCATCCCGAGACCGGATATGAAATCCTTGAACTGCTTGTCCTCCCTCGGGCAGATGAGAAGGGCGTCGTCGGTGTCTATCACCAGGAAGTCCTTCAAGCCCTTGATGGCGTAGATTTTCTTCTTGTTTTCCGTGATTACGAGATTGTCCCTGTCTTCACGCAGGAGACTGTTGATGGTATTGAGAGCGTTGCCTTCCGGATCCTTCCTTTCTATCATCTGGAAAAGGGTGTCCCAGGTGTCGATGTCGTACCATCCGAAATTGCCGGGATAGAGCCAGGCCTTCTCGGTCTTCTCCATAACGGCATAGTCGATGGATATCTTCGGGCAGTCGGAATATGCCTTTTCGAGGAAAACCTTCTCCGACGGAGTATCCATCAAGGTCTCCCAGCCCTTGAATACGGAGGTTACGTCAGGAATATATTTCTCCATCTCCTCCTTGATGAGCGAAGCTTTCCACACGAATATTCCGGAATTCCAGTAGAACTCCTCGCTGTTGCAGAACACTTCCGCAAGGGCGCGGTCCGGTTTTTCCACGAATGTCTTGACCTGAAGCGGCCCGGCCGATTCCGCGGTAGCCTTGCCGCCCTTCACCTGGATGTATCCGTAGTTCGTATCCGGCCTGTCGGGAAGGATGCCGACCGTCATAAGGACATCGTTCTTCCCGGCATATTCCATGACGTTTCCTATCACCTCGCAGAAAAGGTCGCCGTCCCGGATGATATGGTCGGCAGGAGTCGCCACTATCGTGGCCTTGGGATTCCTCTTCAGCACCTTGTAGGTGGAATATGCGATACAAGGCGCCGTGTTGCGGCTGTATGGTTCCAGGAACAGGTTCTCCGGAGGAAGCTCAGGTATCTGCTCACGGACGATATCAGCGAATCTGTAAAGCGTGACTACGATTATGTTCTCTTGGGGAACTACCTTGGAAAACCTTTCGTAAGTCTGTCTGATGAAAGACTTTCCGGAATCTGAGATATCCAGGAACTGTTTCGGTTTGGATTCCCGGCTTACCGGCCAGAAGCGGTTGGTCGTACCTCCGGCCATTATGACACAATATCGGTTATTGTCCATAAGTGTATCTTAGTGGTTTCAATTATCATACATACATTGGAAGGAAGGCTTCCGGAAACCATTCCACTTTCTCCTCTCCTCCATCGAAAGTCACGGCTACAACGTCGAAACTGACTTCCAGGTTTCCTCTCAGCCTCGGATCCTTCGCTCCGTTTAGGTATCGCAGCGCAGCCGCCGCAACCCTCTTCTGCTTGGCAGGCGTGACGTTCTCCTCGGGAGCTGCCGCCACCGGAGCCACACGGCTCTTGACCTCCACAAAATGCACACCATCACCGGCAAGGGTTATGATGTCTATTTCCAAATGTCCGCACCGGAAATTCCTTCCGATGACCTGATGCCCTTTCCCCTCGAGGTACCTGCAAGCTACCTCTTCTCCCCGACGGCCTGTCAGCATCCTTGCCGAAGGGTTCTTCCGCTTGTCTTCCATAGTCTATGTCTGTTTATCCGGCATCCGCCGGTTTCATTCGAAGGTCACGACGGTGACGCCGCTTCCTCCGAACTGTATGTGTTCGTCCTGTACGGACTTTATTCCCGGTATGGTCCTGAGATACTTCTGCAGTTCGTCCCTGAGGGCTCCCGTGCCCTTGCCGTGGATGATCCTTACGGAACCCACGGACAGCATCATAGCGTCATCGATATAGTGTATTACGATGTCCAGGGCGTCCGAAACCCTTTCTCCGCGTACATCCAGTTCGGGGGAGAACCTGAGCCTGCGCTCCCTCAACCCGGAATCATCCCTGACAGGACGCGGTTTCACGGTCTGCTTGCGGACTGCATTGTATTCATTGGAAGATATCCGTTCCACTTTGTCGAGGGCCATCTTGCTGGTGATGTTGCCGATCGCCACGGTGACCGCCTTGTTGGAAATACGTACCACCTCGCCTACCATTCCGTTATCCTTCACGCGGACTTTCTCCCCAACCTTGAGCGGCCCTCCGCGGAATTGCTCCGGGACGGCTTCCGCCTCTCCTCCGGAGGAAGGCTTCTTGCCTCTCCTGGCTTCCTGGCGGGCCTTCCTTTCAGAAAGCTGCTTGAGTTTCTTGTCTATGTAGTCGTCGTGGTTCTTCTGTTCGTTCTCCTTCTTGGTCTGAAGGGCGGACACGAAGTCCTGGAGGCTCTTCCTGGCGTCCGAAGTCTTCTCCTTGTCCGCCTGGGACTCCTTGATGGTCCGTATCGTATTCTCGACCGTCTTGTTGGCGCCGAGCACTATCTCTTCAGCCTGCTTCTTGGCTTCGTCCAGGATTTCCTTCCTGGTCTTCTTTATGCCCTCCAGTTCTTTCTGGTAACGGTCGGTGATGCTGTCCAGAGTCTTGTCTGTATTCCTGATCTTCTGAAGCTTCTCGTCGAGGGCACGGCGGTTCCGAACGATCTTGCGCAGGTTGCGCTCCATTCCAACGAATTCCTCGCCGGCCCGGTTTTCCGCATCCTTGACAATATTCTCAGGCAGGCCCATCTTCCTGGCCAGCTCGAATGCGAAGGAATTGCCAGGCAGCCCTATGTCAAGCTGGAACAGTGGCTGGATCCTGGAAGCGTCGAACTGCATCGCGCCGTTTATGACCCCTGTTTCCGCTCCTGAAGCGTAAAGCTTGAGGTTCGTGTAGTGCGTCGTGATCACGCCATAGACACCCCGTTTGTCCATCTCGCCGAGGATGGCTTCTGCAATCGCGCCACCCGCAGCGGGTTCGGTACCGGACCCGAACTCGTCTATCAGGATGAGGGTCTTGCCATCCGCCTCCCTGAGCATGGTTTTCATATCCTCGAGGAAAGAACTGTAGGTGGACAGGTCGTTCTCTATGTTCTGATCATCTCCAATGCTGACCATAATCCGGTCGAACACAGGAAGTTCCGAAGTCTCGGAAGTCGGCACCAGCATACCCCACTGGAACATATACTGCAGAAGTCCCGTAGTCTTGAGGCAGACTGACTTGCCTCCGGCGTTGGGCCCTGATATCAGGAGGATATGCTTTGCCGGAGTAAGCCGCACGGTTATCGGAACGATGGCCTTCCTTTCCCTGGAAAGGGCCTTCTCCAGGAGCGGATGCCTTGCTTTCCTGAGGTTCATCTCCCCGTTTTCGGAGATGACCGGCATACCTGCCTTGAAGTCGAGGGAAACCTGAGCCTTCGCTACGAGGAAATCTATTTCGCCTATATAACCGGCCGATACGACCAGGTCCGGAACATAAGGGCGCACGAAATCGCTGAAAGCAGCCAGGATGCGCTGGATCTCCTGGGTTTCTTCCGCCCTGAGGGATATGATCTCGTTTTCAAGCTCCACTATCTCAGCAGGTTCCACGAAAGCCGTCTTCCCCGTCGATGAGGTATCATAGACGAAACCAGGAATCTTCTTCTTGGAAGAGCTGTTCACCGGAACGAGAAGCTTCCCGTCGCGGACTGAAAGGCCGGCATCTGCATCGACTATACCTTCGGCCTGAGCCTGCTTCAATATGGCGTTAGCCCTCTTGGAGATGGCTCCTTCCTTGGATTTGAGAGAACGGCGAATCTGAAGCAAGGTGTCGGAGGCAGTATCCTTCACGTCTCCGTATTTGTCCAATATCAGATCGATCCTGCGCTGTACCTCGGGGTAGTTCTTCACGGGAGCCGAGAACCTCTTCAGGTTAGGATACACCCCATCCTTCGTGGCCAGGAAGAAATTGGTCAGTCGCCTGACTGTCTCAACCATGGTGCGGAGCTTCCCAAGGGAAAGGAGATCGATGTTATAACCCTGGTTCTCAAGGGGCTTGAGGAAGGAAATGCAGTCTATGTAGCCGTTGGTGGGAAAGTTTTCCTCGAACATCAGCACGAGCCGCATCTCGTCCGTAAGGGCAAGGCGCCTGGTGATTTCCTTGGAATCTGTGCTGAAAACCTCTTCCGCAACGCGATCGACGGCATATTCGGTGGAACACTTATCGGATATCATCGAACGAATCCGGTCGAATCCCAGCTTGCTTTCAAGCCTTGTGTCTATCCCTGGCCCCTCCATTTCCTAAGACTTTTCTTCCAGGGAATCAACGCCGGACCCAAGCTGAAGCTTAAGTTCGTTGATGTTGCCTATCCTGGTAAGTTCGCCACCACGGACGAAAGAGATTCCTCCTGTCTCCTCGGAAACCACGATCACGTCCGCGTCTGTTTCTTCAGTGATACCGATGGCCGCCTTGTGTCGCATCCCGTAACTTGGCGGAATATTCGTCCGCTGGGTGATCGGAAGGGTACAGCGCGCTGCCGCGATACGGTCCCTTTCTATGATCATGGCGCCATCGTGAAGAGGTGAATTCTTGAAGAATATATTCATTATCAGTCGCCTGGACACCTTGGCATCGACCTCGTCTCCGGTTTCGGCGATATATTCCAGGGAATCCTTGCGTGGCAGGACGATCAAGGCGCCTGTCTTGGCCGCGGACATAGACCTGCAGGCCTCCGCTATCTCGTTCACCGTCTCGTTGCCCATCTTCTGCTCCTTGTTCCCCAACAGCCTGGCCAGGAAAGCCTTGCCTTTGCGGGCCACACCGTAGCGCGACCCCAGCCTCATCAGGAAATGCCTGACTTCAGGCTGGAATATGATGATGAGCGCGAGCACTCCGACATCGATGAAGGTGCCGAGGATGGCGCTCATAAGTTTCATATTGAAGGCAGCCACCACGACCCTGAGCACGAACAGCAGGATGATGGCCAGGAATATATTCATAGCCGAAGAGCCCCTGATCCACCTGAAAACGAAGTAGATCAGAGCCGCCACCATCAGTATGTCGACGATGTCGGCGAAGGAAAGGTTCAGGAAGCCGAATATATTCAGAAGCATAATCAGGCAAAGTTAATAATTTTGCTCAGATATTCCTTGTAATGCTCGCACCAAGGGCGTTGAGGCGTCCGTCGATATCTTCGTAACCGCGGTCTATCTGTTCGATATTGCCTATCACGCTCGTACCTTTGGCGGACATAGCCGCCAGCAGAAGGGCGATTCCGGCCCTGATATCAGGGGAAAGCATATTGCCGGCGCGGAGACGGAACTTGTGGTCGTGCCCGATCACCACCGCCCTGTGAGGGTCGCACAGTATGATCTGGGCTCCCATATCTATCAGCCGGTCGACGAAGAACAGCCTGCTTTCGAACATCTTCTGGTGGATCAGCACGCTGCCCTTGCACTGGGTGGCCACGACCAGGAAGACACTGAGCAAGTCCGGAGTAAGTCCCGGCCACGGAGCGTCGGCAATGGTCATTATGGAGCCGTCCATAAAGGACTCGATTTCGTAGCTTTCCTGCCTTGGTACCAGGATGTCGTCTCCGTGCTGTTCCAGCTTGACTCCGATCCTCCTGAAGCTCTCCGGGATGATCCCGAGGTTGGAATAGGATGTATCCTTTATCGTGATTTCGCTGCAGGTTATGGCCGCCATACCGATGAAGCTTCCGACTTCGATCATATCCGGAAGTATCTTATGGACAGCACCGTGCAGGCGGTCGACTCCGTGTACCGTCAGCAGGTTGGAACCTATTCCTTCAATCTCGGCTCCCATACTCACGAGCAGTCGGCACAACTGCTGGATATAGGGTTCGCAGGCCGCGTTGTAGATGGTGGTCCTGCCTGATGCGAGGGATGCCGCCATCAGGATATTCGCGGTTCCGGTCACGGACGCCTCGTCCAGCAGCATATACTTGCCTTCAAGGCGTTTGCCTGCAGGAAGGGACAGGTGGAAAGCGCGGAATTTCTCGTCATACGCCAGCTGGGCCCCCAGGTTCATCAGCCCGGCGATATGGGTGTCGACCCTCCGGCGGCCTATCTTGTCTCCTCCCGGCTTAGGGAAATACACCTCCCCGAAACGGGCCAGAAGCGGACCGGCCACCATCACGGAACCCCTCAGCCTGGAGCACTTCCGGACAAACTCTTCACTGAATATGAACTCCCTGTCAAGGGAATCAGCCTGGAATGAATATGTTCCTTTCCCAAGAAGCTCGACCTTGACCCCCATGCTCGAGAACAAGTCCAGCAGGTTCTTGACGTCCAGGATCTCCGGGACATTCGAAATGGTGACCTTCTCTTCGGTCAGGAGGACTGCGCTGATAACTTCCAGGGCTTCATTCTTGGCACCCTGCGGCTTGATCGATCCGCTCAGGGGACGACCCCCCTCTATGATGAATGAACTCATTGTATATTCGGGACGTGTTCGACCTCGGGACTCAGTTCTACTCCGAACCGCTCCCTGACCGAACTGATTATCTTGTTTTCAAGTGTCATTATCTCATCCGGAGTAGCCTCTCCGGTCAGGTTGACAAGCACGAGAGGCTGGTTGTGCCATACTCCTGCATTGCCTTCCTTCTTCCCTTTCCATCCGCATTTGTCTATCAGCCACGCGGCAGGAATCTTCACCAGATCCCCGGAAGGGAAGTGCGGAACAGGTCCCAGCCCGTCCCTCGCGGCAATCCTCTCGACGTTGGAATACACCTCTCCGCTGACGAAAGGGTTGCGGAAGAAACTCCCTGCGCTTCCTGTCTCTTTCGGATCCGGAAGCTTGCCGCCGCGGATGGACACGACCAGGTCGCGCATCAGGCCGGGGGTGAGGCGGCAGCCTTCGACCAACCCGGAGCCATAGGCTGCGACTGCAGATTCACGTACGTGCCCGTAATCCAGGACCGGAGAATATTCCTTCGTCAGGAGGAAATCCACGGCCGTGACGATGTACCTTCCCTTGCCTTCCCGCTTGAAGAAGGAATCGCGGTAAGCATAGTTGCATTCTCCGACAGGTATCCTGACAAGTCTGCGGTCCAGGGTATCGTAACATTCCACCTCCAGGATGATATCACCGGCCTCCCTGCCATAGGCGCCGATGTTCTGTACGGCGGAAGCCCCTACTTCTCCGGGAATGAGGGACAGGTTCTC
>JAGDBQ010000102.1 GCA_017958985.1 Bacteroidales bacterium | reverse complement strand
GAGATATCCCCAAGGACGGAAGTCGGGAAACCGTACGGTTCCAGCAAGCGGTACAGCATATACTCCCGGTGGGGAACTCCCCGAAGGGCCGGGATGGATATGCGGAGCCCCTCCCCTTCTTTCACGGAGACGGTAGGGGCATTCCTGGAATAGTACTCATCCGCCACTTCCTGGACCTGCGCGAAACGAGCTATATCTGCATTCAGGGTCTGGATGAAGGCGGGATTCATCTCACGCAGCACTGGGAAAACCTCATTGCGGATCCTGTTCCGCTTGTAGGCTGGATCGGTGTTGCTGCTGTCCTCGCGCCACCGTATATTCCTCGAGAGGGCATATTCCCTGATATCTTCCCTGCTGAAATCGAGAAGCGGACGGATGAGGGAAGCCTTGCTTCCGGGAATGAGCGAGCAGCGGGCAATACCTGAGATACCTTTCAATCCCGTGCCGCGCAGCAGATTGAGGAACAATGTCTCAGCATTGTCGTTGGCATTGTGAGCCACGGCGACGGCATCGTATCCGCCCGTATTGCAAAGGTCAGAGAACCAGGCATATCGGAGATCGCGGGCAGCCATTTCGATGCTGACTCCCTCGGATGCCGAATATTCCCGGGTGCTGAAATCCCGCTTCAGGAAAGGCACGCCATTGGCTCCGGCCCATTCCCGTACGAAAGCTTCGTCGGAATCGCTTTCCTCTCCCCTGAGATGGACATTGCAATGGGCCACGGATATGGCAGGATTCAGGGTTGAATGCAGGAACAAGTCCGCCATCACGATGGAATCCAGCCCGCCGCTCACGGCGAGCAGGACTGCCCTTCCTTCTGGAAGCAGCCCAGACAGACACTTGTCGAATCGCTCCTGCATGACCCGGAGCTATTTCTTGCTTGCGAAAGTATACGTGAAGCCGAACTGCAGGGCTTCGGCAAGCTGTACGGCCCTGTGGCCGTCAGCGTGGGTCTCGTCCACTATGAGCACGGTGTCGTCGTAGATGAGGTTCGTAGTGAGGTTCAGGGAGAAGAACTTGTTGAGTTTCCACATCATCCTGGTATCCCAGTTGACACGGAGGTTCTGGGGTTTCTTCAGGTAATTGGAGAACAGCAGCAGGTGCGTCGAACCCTCGAAGTTGTCATTGACCTTGACCTTCGCGTCGGCAGTAAGCTGGGCACCGAACTCGAACCTGGCCGGGCGGTAGTAATAACCTGTGGTGTAATAGACTCCGGCATCATCCTTCACGTCCGGATACTGGGTATCGTCCTGATATTCCTTCCTCCTGTCCATACCGTTGTTCTTCCTGAGCCTCTCGGTACCGACGATGGTGAAGCCGCCGGTCAGAGGAGCGAAGTTCACGGTAAGCCACTTTGTCGGGATCCAGTCCACACCGAGACCGAGGGTCACGATGGCCGGAGCGAAGAAATCGGATTTCAACACCCTGGCATCCTTCCACTCCTTGCTGGTAGGTTCCTCCCCTTCCGCCACGGACGGGGTCGGATAAGTCCAGCCGCTGGTGAACTGGTTCAGGAAGGTGAACTTAGCAGTGTAGCTGAGCGTATTCGTAGCCTTATAGCCCCAGGTGCTCTCCAGGAGTATCCTGTCCTTGTTCTTCTGCATCAGAGGCTTGTCGTCCGAATACAGGAAGCCGTAGTCGAGCTGGATCCTGTTGTTCCAGTACATCTCGTCCTTCTTCCAGTCGGCCTTACCGTCGATGTAGGCACTGAGGGCGTAGTTGTTGTAACCTCCTTTCGCCCAATTGGTAAAACTGTTCTGGATGAAGTTGACGTTCGTCATCAGGGAACGTGTCCAGTAATCAGGCTTCGGAGGAGCGACCTTCGTTTCCTCGGTCTGCGTCAGGAGCCTGGCCGCCTCGGCAGCAGCTGCCTGGGCGTCTTTCTTGGTCGTGTCGGTCTGGGCATATGACGCTATCGCGGCGACCAGGACCGCGACTGCGACTGACAATGCCCTTCGGGAAACAGAAGTCATAATTATAGTATGTTTAATATGCAATGGCGAATACCACTCTCTGCTTGGAAGGCTTTCCGGAGTAGATGTCCTTGCCTTCTTCCTCGCATACGAAGCTGTCCACAGGGATGCACCGGATGGTAGCCTTGGTCTCATCCTTGATCTTCTGCTCCGTCTCGGCCGTTCCGTCCCAATGGCAGAGGAGGAACTTGCCGGTTCCGATCTTTGCCTTGAACTCTTCCCAGTCATCGCATTTCTCCACGTGGGCATCCCTGAATTCGAACGCCTTACGGTAAATGGTCTTCTGGATATCGTCCAGGAGGGAAGCGATGGATTTCTCCAGTCCTTCCAGAGCTACCGTCTGCTTTTCAAGGGTATCCCTGCGGTGCACCTCGACCGTTCCGTTCTGAAGGTCCCTCGGGCCCATGGCAAGACGTACAGGCACTCCCTTGAGTTCCCATTCAGCAAATTTGAAGCCAGGGCGCAGGGTGTCGCGGTCGTCGATCTTCACGGTATGACCTTCGGCCTCGAGAGCCTTCTTGAGCTGCTCCATCTTCTCGATGATGAGGCTGTGCTCCTCGTCAGTCTTGAATATAGGTACCATTACTACCTGGATAGGAGCCAGGGCAGGAGGAAGCACGAGTCCGTTGTCATCTCCGTGAGCCATTATCAAGGCTCCCATCAGCCTGGTGGAAACGCCCCAGGAAGTCGCCCAGACATACTGCTGCTGTCCTTCCTTGTCGGTGAAGGTCACATCGAACGACTTGGCGAAGTTCTGCCCGAGGAAATGGGAAGTACCGGCCTGCAGGGCCTTTCCATCCTGCATCATCGCCTCGATGGTGAGGGTATCCAGCGCTCCGGCGAAGCGCTCGTTCGGACTCTTGTGCCCGACGATCACCGGCAATGCCATGAAGTCACGCGCGAAACGGGCATATACTCCGACCATCCTTTCAGCCTCCTCACGGGCTTCCTGGGATGTAGCGTGGGCGGTATGGCCTTCCTGCCAGAGGAATTCGGCAGTCCTGAGGAAGAGCCTAGTACGCATCTCCCAACGGACGACGTTGCACCACTGGTTGCACATGATCGGGAGGTCCCTCCAGGAAGTGATCCAATTCTTGTACGTACTCCAGATGATGGTCTCGGAAGTAGGCCTGACGATCAGTTCCTCCTCGAGCCGGGCATCCGGGTCCACGATTATTCCGTTGCCGTCCGGGTCGTTCATCAGCCTGTGATGCGTAACCACCGCGCACTCCTTAGCGAAGCCGGCCACGTGCTCGGCCTCACGGCTGAAGAAAGACTTCGGGATGAACAGCGGGAAATAAGCATTCGTAGCACCAGTCTCCTTGAACATCTTGTCCAGAGCCTGCTGCATTTTCTCCCAGATTGCATATCCGTAAGGCTTGATCACCATACATCCTCTGACCGGAGACTGCTCCGCGAGATCAGCCTTCAGAGCGAGGTCATTGTACCACTGAGAATAATTCTCAGACCTTTTCGTTACTTCCTTTGCCATATGTATTTCAACTTTTTGCGGTTTTGCCAATTATTAATTAATATTGTGCAATAAAACATTCGGTACGGATTTTGTTTATTGAGAAACATTAATAAAACCGACCGTCTGAAAACGGTTGCGAAGTTACGAATTTATTATCAATTTATAGGAGATTCAAAAATGAAAACACGCACATTGCTTTTTGTCTCGGCGCTTCTGGCACTGACTTCGTGCGGTTCAGCAGCGCAGTACGCTAACGATGCCTCCCAGCAGAGGTATCAGGATGGAATCTACTATACGCCTAAAACTTCCGCAGGAGAAACCGCTGTCAAGGCCGATGACGACCTTTACGACAACGACGTTCTCGTGGCTAAGACGAAAAACTCCCCTATCTTCCTGAAAAGCGGAGAAAAAGTCGACACCCTGTTCATTCCTGCGAACAAGGTCGCCAAGATAGATTTCAACAAGAAGGAAGGCACGACCTCCGTGTTCCTGTACGACAACGGCTGGGACACTTGGGCTGCTTACCAGCCTTGGTATGCATCTTCGTGGTACAGCTGGCACAGGCCATTCTACTCTTCCATCTACTGGGGAGCCAGTCCTTGGTACTATGGCGGATGGTATGACCCGTGGTACTATGGCTACGGCGGATGGTACGGTCCTTATTACGGATACAGGGCGTTCAGCCCCTGGTATTACGGCGGTTGGTACGACCCTTGGTACTATGGCGGATGGTACGACCCTTGGTATTATCCTTACGGCTGGAGCTGGTACGGCGGATGGTATGATCCGTGGTACTACGGCTACGGCGGATGGTACAGCGGATGGTACGGCGGATGGTACCACTATCCTCACCATATGTGGGGTCACGACCACTTCGGTGGAGGAACCAGGATCAACACTCCTCGTATCTCCACTACCGGATCAGGCATCAGGAGCGGCATCGGCTCGGTCTCCAGGACCGCAGGAGTCAGGTCTTCTGCGACCTCCAGGGCAAGGAGCGGAGCTGCCACCAGGACATCCGGTGTGACCAGGTCCAGTACGGCAAGTCCTGCCGGCAGGACATCCACCTCTTCCAGGTCCGGGGTGACTTCGGTCGCCAGGAGTACGGGATCTTCATCCTCGTCTTCATCCAACGTCAGGTCTTCTTCAAGAAGCACCTCCGGCAGCGTCGGGTCATCCACTATGGGCAGCACCCGTTCAGGCTCCACCGGCTCGACCACTTACAGCAGGCCTTCAACCTCTTCCAGGTCGACCTCTTCCGGCAGTTCCGTAAGCAGGTCTACAGGATCGGGTGGCAGCTACAGGTCTTCCGGCGGTTACTCTTCAAGCGGTAGCTCGACCAGGAGTTCCGGCAGCTACAGCAGCGGATCTTCCAGCAGCGGTTCCTCCGGTGGAGGATACAGCGGCGGTGGAAGCTCAGGTGGCGGTTACAGCAGCGGCGGTTCATCGGGCGGTGGCTCGAGAGGCGGCAGCGGCGGTGGCCGAAGGTAAGACAACCTTGATTTAAACTATAAAATCTATTCGAAATGAAAAAGACCTTACTTGCAATCACACTGATGCTCGCTACCGTTGCGGCAGGAGCTCAGACAATGTACGACGCGCTGACTTTCAGCCAGAACAACTACTATGGCACCGCCAGGTCCATAGGTATGGGCAACGCTATGACCGCTGTAGGAGGAGACCTCGGATCGATCGGCATCAACCCTGCCGGCTCCGCAGTCTACAACTACTCCCAGTTCACGCTTTCGCCTAACCTGACCGTCAGTACGATGAATGCGTCATACAGTGCATATCCGGTGAGCGGAAACGACGTCTTCACCAACGAACAGGTCAGGAAACTTACAAGGTTTTCGATGCCTAACGTCGGTGCGACATTCAATATGCAGACCGGGAACGACCGCGGACTCGTGGCGGTTACCTATGGCTTCGTCATAAACGGAACCAATAACTACACGAACCAGATGTTCGCCTCCGGCCAGAATGACAAGACCAGCTACATCAGCTCGATGGCCGTCAATGCCGACGGTTTCGACATAGACTTCCTCAACGGATACAGGAATGCATCCGGCGGGGAAATCGATGACTGGAGCCACGCATACTACAATGCTGACGACAGAGGCTGGTGGGCTCCTTGGAATATAGTCACGAATGCCCAGTCCGGAGCAATCGGTACCTACGGCAATGTCGACGACCCTTCCTACTACTGGCGCTACATAGCCGCCACCGAGGGGTTCAACAACACCGGAGAGAAGGATGCGGACGGGAACTATATCTACGACATATTCCTGGGCGGTCCTCTGAACCAGGCCTATGGACGCAAGGTCACCGGCAGCAAGTATGACGCGATAGTCAATGTAGGTTTCAATTTCAACGACAGGTTCTTCATCGGAGCCAACTTCGGACTGACCAACATCGACTACAACTTCGACGAGTATTTCAAGGAGGCTGCCGTGGATCCGGCTGACTTCAAGATCGAATACGAGGATGCTACGACTTACTTCACCGACTACCGCACCCGCTATTCCTATACTGCGGAAGGCACCGGAGTCTATGGTAAGATCGGTTTCATCGCCCTGCCTTTCGACGGATTCCGCATCGGAGCCGCGATCCAGAGCCCTACCTCCACCCAGATCAACGAGCGTTGGCGTCATTCCACCGATGTCCACTACGAGAACTCCAGCTATGACGGTTCGGCTACTTCACCTGAAGGAGACTATTCCTACACCCTCCGTTCACCGTACAGGGTAAACGCAGGTCTGGCATATACCTTCTTCGGTATGGCGATGATCAGCGCCGACTACGAGATGACGGACTACAGTTCAATGAGGTTCAAGGACAACGACGGCTACGCCGAAACGTTCATCGATGTCAACAACGACATCAGGAACTGTATGGGCAAGTCCCATATGGTCAGGGTAGGTGCCGAGTTCAAGCCGGTCCCTGAGATGGCAGTCCGCGCGGGTTACAACTTCACCACCGTCCCGGAATACTACCTGGAGAACGGTATGAAGCAGACCCTCAACGACAGGACCAATTCCTTCTCCGTAGGTCTGGGATATTATTCCAAGGGCTCCTTCTTCGCCGACATCGCAGGAAGGTACAGCACACTGACGGACGAGTACATCTCCCCTTACGCCGATTATCTCTCAGACGTAGCGTCACCTCTTATCCTCAACAAGAGAGACCGCTTCGATATCACTGCGACGATCGGCTGGAGATTCTAGTCGCCTTTCAGGTAAAGGAGAGACTCCGGACCCTCGTTGAACAGAAGGTCCAAAATTGATAGATTCGCAACGAAACCGTACTTTCGGGCAAAGACCTGGAAGTACGGTTTTTCCAATCCCAGACTGCTGAGAACGGTATCCGGCCTCTTGGGATGTATCCGCTCCCGGTAGTCCTCGGCAGCCGATACTCCCTCCGGAAGTCCGTAACCGTCGGTCAGACGGATCTCCGCCGGGATTCCGGTCTTCCTGAGGAAGAAGCGGATTATCTCCAGGTCGAGGTCGAAAAGGGTTTCCGGATGGGAATCCAGGATCGAGAACAACTCGTCGCGGTAGTATTCGAAAAACGCAGAACTTTCGTAAGCAGAATCGATCGCGCGCTCGGTACGCACCACCCAGGGGGTCTTGTAGTCCACCTTCACCTCCGTGATGGGGATCGAATGCCGGCTCTCGTGGACTATCGGGAAATTGAGGATCTGGGGACCGTCCGCCGCATAGAAACGGAACCGGTTCCTCCAGGTCTGCTTCTGGTAGTTCTCGTGAGCCTCAAGGTATACCAACGACGGCTCCACGTCCCGGTCCGGACCGGACAACGCGAATCCTTTGGCAATAAGTGCGAAATAACTTATCGGCGGGAAATAGGCTATGCTGAGGAGCACGGCCATATCCTTAGTCGATCTCTCCCTTCACCTTGGTGTCGTATGCCCTGATGATGCCTCTCTTCGACGCCTTGACGAAATTCAGGATGGTGTCCCTTTCCTCGCTCTGCGGGAATCCGGCTTCGACCTTGGCACATCCGTCGGAGATGTTGTATCCCGAGAAATAGATCGTGTCGTAGATATCCTTGATGTTCCGGATAACTTCCGGAGAGAAGCCGCGGCGGCGCAGGCCGACGATGTTGACCCCGGCGAAACTGATAGGTTCGCGGCCGCACAGCACGTACGGAGGGATGTCCTTGTTGATCTTGGACATTCCGCCGACCATTGCGTGGCAACCGACCTTGGAGAACTGGTGCGCCTTCGAACCGCCTCCCAGTATGGCCCAGTCATCGATCTCGGTCTCTCCTGCTATTCCGACATAACTGGTAAGGATGCAGTTGTCGCCGATCACACAGTCGTGGGCTATGTGGACATAGGACATTATCAGGGTGTTGCTGCCGATCCTGGTGACGAACTTGCCGCTTGCCTTCGTGCCCCGGTTGATCGTGGCACACTCGCGGACGGTAACGTTGTCTCCCATCTCGACATAGGTGACTTCACCCTCGTACTTCAGGTCCTGCGGTATGGCACCGACCACGGCGCCGGGGAATATCTGGCAGTTACGGCCCATCCTGACGTAGCGGTAGATCATAGCGTGCGGATGTATCTTGCAACCGTCACCGATCTGTACGTCATCGTCGATGAATGCGAAAGGTCCTACTTCAATGTTGTCCCCAAGGACAGCCTTGGGACTTACGTGTGCCAATGGAGAGATATTGTTCATAGCTATGCTTGTTATCTTGTATGTTCCCTGACAGCCTTGGTCAGCTGGGAATTGATGGTATGGCCGGGCTTGAAGGCGGTCACCCTGGCGTTGAGATACCCTCCCGCGAGCCTCAGGTCGCCGATGAGGTCCAGCAGCTTGTGCCTTCCGCATTCGTCAGGGAAACGAAGCTTCAGGTTGTTCAGATACCCTTCCTTGATCTCGAGTTTAGGGACGTTGAACAAGGCCGAAAGCTCCGAAAGCTGTCCTTCAGTCACGGGATGCTCGGCGATCACGATCGCATTGTCCATATCGCCGCCCTTAACCAGGTTGTTCTGGAAAAGATATGCGATCTCGTGGAAGAATACGAATGTCCTGCAAGGAGCGATCGCGGAGGCATAGTCGACTGTCTCGTCCCAATGGGCGGTCTGGACACCCAGTACCTTCGAACCGAAATCGATGGTCACATCGATTTCCGGCTTTTCGGAAGGTGTCAGCCTTACGAATGATCCGGTCTTTTCGTCCTTCACCTCGAGAACCCCGGGAATGTCTATGTATTTCCTCGGAGCGTCCTGCACTGCCGTTCCGGAAGCGGCCAGGGCCTCGGCATAGAATCGGGCGCTGCCGTCCAGGATCGGTACCTCGACGTTGTCGATGTCTATTATGGCGTTGTCGACACCCATCCCGGTCAAAGCCGACATAATGTGTTCGATCGTAGCAACAGAGACCTCTCCCTTGGAGATGGTGGTACTGCGCGCAGTGGACGTAATATTCTCAGCCAGGGCTTCCACTATGGCGTCCGCACCGAGGTCGACCCTCCTGAACAGTATTCCGGTCCCTGCAGGAGCAGGCCTCAGCACCATGCTGGAGGTCTTGCCCGTATGAAGGCCTTTGCCCTTGAACCCGAATTCTCGCGCGAGAGTCTGCTGCTTGATTGAAGTCATATCGTAAGTTTATGATTGTCAGGAATATTACTCCTCGCCTTGCTGTTTGAATCTGGCATAGCTGCGAAGATAGGTCTTGATAGGCATAGCCGGCGATCCGAGAAGCTTTTCTCCGGATTTGCGGATATTCCCGATCACCCCGGCCTGGGCCCCGATGACGGTGTTGTCGGCAATGGTAAGATGACCTGCGATCCCTACCTGGCCTGCCAGGATGCAGTTCTTGCCTATCTTGGTGGACCCTGCGATACCGCACTGTGCAGCCATAACCGTATTGTCGCCGATCTGGACGTTGTGCGCTATCTGGCAGAGATTGTCGATCTTGACCCCGTTGCCGATGATGGTGGATTCCATCTCGGACTTGTCGATGGTAGTGCCGGCTCCGATCTCGACGTTGTTGCCTATTACCACATTGCCTATATGCTCGATCTTCTCCCAGGTCCCGTCCGGAAGAGGGGCGTTGCCGAAGCCGTCCGAGCCGATCACCGCATTGGCGTGGATGATCACGTTGTCACCTATCACCATCCCGGGATATATCACCACTCCGGGATAGATGATGCAATGCGAGCCGATCACGGTGTTGTCGCCCACGTAGACATTCTCGTATATCTTGGTGTAGTCGCCGATCTTCGCGTGATGGCCGACATAGGAATGGCTGCCCAGATAGACCTTCTTCCCGAACTTGCTGGTCAGGAACCAGGAAGAGCGGAAGCCCCTGTGCCTGCGGTCCGTGCGTCTCTGAGTGGAAACGTATTTGAGGAGGTCCGCGAGGGACTTGTAGGCGTCATCTACACGCACCAGGGTAGGAGTCACCGCCTGCTTCGGCTCGAAATCCTTGTTGACCAGAAGGATGCTGGCCTTGCAAGTATAGACGAACCGTTCGTACTTGGGGTTAGCATAGAAACAGAGCTGGCCGCTTTTCCCGTGCTCTATCTTCGCGAAGGAGGTAGCTTTCGCATTCTCGTCTCCCTCGACGGTTCCCCTGAGTATCTGAGCAAGCTGTTTAGCGGTGAATTCCATTATTTGATGTCACTTTATTATTAAAATAGTCTGCAAAGTAAGCAATTTATTTTCATATTTGCCAAATTATCCTTATATTTGCAACGTTGAGAGAGATAGGTGACGAAAGCGTCTCCTATCTTTTGTTTTATGAATATGGATAAAGAACTGATACTCAAGACTATATCCCCAGCTGTGGAGCAGCGGGGCTGCTTTGTCGTGGACCTCACCGCAAGCAAGGACAATGACATCGTGCTCGCAATCGAAAAGGAGACGGGAGACGTGGAGCTGGAGGACTGTGTCGCTGTCAACGACGCCTTCCTTTCAGCATTCGACAAGGATGCCGAGGACTACTCCCTGACGGTGACTTCCGCCGGACTTGACCAGCCTTTCAAGGTGCTCAGGCAATATCAGAAGGCCCTGGGATCCCTCGTAGAGGTACGTCTCAAGGGAGGCAGGAAGCTCATCGGGGTCCTTGCCGGCGTGTCGGAAGAAGGTATCAGCCTGCGCTACTCCCAGAAAGAGGCCGTGGAAGGTAGCAAGAAGAAAGTGATGGTCGAACACGAAGACGATATCGCCTTCGACGGCATCAATTCCGTTGTGCCTCACGTGGTATTCAAAGATTAATAATACAAAAAACACAATAATGGACAAGAAAGACGTTATAACTCTCATCGATGCCTTCAAGGACTTCAAGGAAGAGAAGAACATCGACAGGCCGGTAATGATGGGTGTGCTGAAGGATGTGTTCCTCACCCAGATCGCCAAGACCTACGGCTCGGCAGACAACTTCGACGTTATCATCAACGTGGACAAGGGTGACTGCGAGATCTACCAGAACTTCGACATAGTCGAGGAAGTCGAGAACCCGAACACCCAGATCACTCTCGACCAGATCCTCCAGGAAACCGGAGACGACGACTACGAGATCGGGGATGTTTACACCAAGAAGCTTTCCCTGGCCTCTTTCGGCAGGAGGGGTATCCTGAATATCCGCCAGAACCTGCAGGGAAGGATAATGGACATCGACAAGGCGAACGTGTTCAAGGCATATTCAGACAAGATCGGTGAAATATTCACCGGCGAGATCTACCAGACCTGGTCCAAGGAAGTCATCATCCTGGATGAGGACAGCAACGAACTCCACCTTCCGAAGAACGAGCAGATCCCTGGCGAGAGGTTCAAGAAGGGAGACACCATCCGCGCCATCATCAAGAGCGTCGAGATGAAGAACAACACCACTCCTTACATCACCCTCTCCAGGACTTCCAACGAGTTCCTCCAGAAGCTTTTCGAGCTTGAGGTTCCGGAAATCTTCGACGGACTGATCACCATCAAGAAGGTCGTCCGCGTACCTGGCGAGCGTGCGAAGGTGGCTGTCGAGTCCTACGACGACAGGATCGATCCTATCGGAGCCTGCATCGGCGTAAAGGGATCCAGGATCATCGGTATCGTGCGCGAGCTCCGCAACGAGAACATCGACGTGCTCCAGTGGACCAGCAACACCCAGCTCCTCATCCAGAGGGCTCTGAATCCGGCAAGGGTCTCTTCCATCGACCTGGGCGGTTCGGAGAACGACAAGATCAAGGTCTATATGCAGCCTGATGAAGTCAAGAAGGGTATCGGCCGCGGCGGATGCAACATCAAACTGGCCGGAATGCTGGTCGGCAGGGAAATCGAAGTCTGGAGGGAACTCCCTAAGGACGAGATACTTGAAGAGGAAGATGTCCTCCTCAGCGAATTCAGCAATGAAATCGACCAGTGGGTCATCGAACGCCTCGAATCTATCGGCTGCGACACCGCCAAGAGCGTACTGGCATTCTCTCCTGAAGACATCGCGAAGAGAGCGGACCTCGAGGACGAGACCGTAGCTGAGGTTTTCAGGATCCTGAAGGCAGAATTTGAAGACTAAGAGTTGAGTATGGCAGAAATCAGACTGAATAAGATAATAAGAACCTACAACATCGGGCTCCAGAGCCTGGTGGACTTCCTTGTTTCCAAGGGTGTCGAGGTTGATGCCAATCCGAATGCAAAGATTTCGGACGAGCATCTCCCCGCCATCGAGAAGCAGTTCGGGAAGGATCTCGAGATGAAACAGGCATCCGAGAAAGTCGACATAAAGTTGAACGAAATCCTCGAGAAGACCTCCAGGAAGCAGCAGGAGAAGTCCCAGGAGGACGACTTCGAAGAACCGGTAAGGGAGACAGTGATCAAGAGCAATGTCTTCACCCCTGCCGCTCCGAAGCCGGCACCTGTACCGGAACCTGAACCGGAACCGGTTCCTGAGCCGGAGCCGGTGGTCCCTAAGCCTGAACCCGAACCGGAGCCGGAAGTCCACGAGGAGACCGCGCCTGAAACTCCAGCCGTAGCCGCACAGGAGCCTCAGGTCACGGAGCCTGCTCCGGAAATCCAGGCCCAGGAAACCGAAGGCAAGGCGGAATCACAGGAGACCGCATCCCCGGAGGAACAGAAGGCTGGAGCGGCCGAATCTACGGCCAAGCCGGAAGAGTCTGCTTCTGAAGGCAAGGATGGATCCCAGGGATTCAAGGTCCTCGGCAAGAT
>JAGDBQ010000101.1 GCA_017958985.1 Bacteroidales bacterium | reverse complement strand
TCGACTTCGGTTCGGCAGGTTTCTCTTCCATTCCGGTCACGAGTCCGTCTCCGTCCACTTCGACTATACCGCTTTTGACAAGCCTGGCGCCATCGGGTTCGGAATACCTCATTATGCAGGACGTGCCTTTGCCGATGGCATAGTCGATAAACTTCGAAAGGCTGAAATCCAGGACGTTGTCTCCTGCTATTACGAGCAGGTCGTCATCCCATCCCAGCTCGTCAAGGGCAAACTGGATATCGCGTACGGCACCAAGACGGGTTTCATTCGTCCCGGTCCCGTCATCCACCACGGCGATGCCCGGCATTCCGTCCGGATCGCCTGCGGAATCCTGGATCTCCAGAGAGTCCATAAGCCGGTTGGCCGCCCAGTTCTCGAAATGAGGAGCGAACTTGTGGTTGGTAACGACAGCGAATCCATCGACGCGGCCGTCGGATACAAGGTCATCGACCAGCCAGTCCACGATAGTCTTGCCGGCCACTTCGAGAAGCGGCTTGGGATAATTCTCTGTCAGAGGATACAGGCGGGTTGCGTACCCAGCCGCAAGGATAAGGCATTTCATACTGACAATCAGACTTTTACGCCATCTGCAGAATGACAGGCATAGGCTCCGAAACGACCCTTGAAAGCAGGGAACTCGGCAAGATATTCACTTTCCACCTTGCGGAAGATCTCTTCCTCGTAAGAAGGGTCTATGATAGCCATACAGCAGCCCTTGAATCCGGCACCGCTGAAACGGCCTCCATAGATACCGTCGGTGCGGCACATAATCTCGTATATCTTCTTCAGTTCCGGAGAGCCGGTCTCCCAGTTGAAGATGGATGAATGTCCGCTCTCGAAACTGAGCCTGCCATATTCATCTATGTCCCCTTTCCTCCAGGCCTCTGCACCACGCTGGACACGGTCGAATTCCGTGTACCAGTGCTCGGCGCGCTTGCGCCAGTTGTCAGGGAGACGGTCCTTGAACCGATGGAATACCTCCACGGGCACATCCCTCAGGTTGGTCTGTTCGAATTTGCCGTATTCCATCCCCGAATAAGCCTTGAGGGCATAGGCGGCGCTCCGGCATTCGTCGACACGCATATTGAACTTGCTTCCGGCCAGGGTGCGCTCAACCCCGCTGAAGAAGACGGCGATCTCGAAAGGTTTCATCCCCGGAGATACCGGGATGAGCTCATATGAATCGTCACTGGTGTCCAGGTAAAGGAGATGATCCTTCTTGGAATACACCTCGCAGCTCTGGTCGAGCTTGCCGCAGGAAACACCGACGTAATTGTTCTCGGCAGCCTGTGCGGCAGAGATCAGCTCCTGGTCATCGAGATGGATCCCGTTGACTGAACAGAGCGCCTTCAGGAACGCTATAATGACCGCGGCCGACGAGGACAGTCCTCCGATAGGGAGAGAGCCCTCGATGACTCCGCTCAGGCCGGTACGCAGGGGAAAAAGCCTGGACAGTTCCAGTGTAGCTCCGCGAAGATAGTCCGCCCAATCGTTCTGCCTGGCCTCCGGAACCGCCCTGATATGCCACTGCGCACGCTTGTCAAACTGGAGGGATGCCAGTTCGATGACTCCGTTCTGCTTCGGAGCATAGGCGATGCGGATACCCTTGTCGATTGCGAATCCGGTGATCTTCCCGAGCTGATGGTCGGAATGTGCACCTATCGGGCAGACCCTGTATGGACAGAACGAGAGCCCTTCCGGTTCCCGCCTGTATGTGTCCCTGAATTTCTGCTCGCAATCCATACCGCTACAGTCTTGCCTTGATGGCTTTCGTCTGCTCCTCGTAACCAGGCTTCTCGAGGAGGGCGAACATATTCTTCTTGTACGCCTCTACTCCAGGCTGGTTGAACGGATTGATTCCCAGTACATAAGCACTGAGTCCGCAGGCGAACTCGAAGAAATAGAACAACCCGCCGAGGTTGAATGCATCGATCCTTTCGATGGATACTTCTATCTGAGGGACACCTCCGTCAATATGCGCGAGCTTGGTACCGAGCTGAGCCATCGCGTTGCAATGCTCCACGTTCTTGCCGGCCAGGTAATTCAGCTGGTCGAGATTCTGGGGATCGCTGCCGATTATCACTGTACGGTTGCTCTTCTCCACGTTCACGACGGTCTCGAACAGCACCCTGTCGCCGTCCTGGATGAACTGGCCCATAGAATGCAGGTCGGTCGTGAAGTTGACGGAAGCAGGGAATATTCCCTTGAGGTCCTTTCCTTCGGACTCTCCGTAAAGCTGCTTCCACCACTCCCCGAGATACTGGAACTTGGGATTGTAGGAAACCAGGACTTCGATCTTCTTTCCGAGCTTGGAATAGAGCAGGTTGCGCATAGCAGCATATTTGACTGCTTCATTCTCCCCGCCCTTGACGGCGAGAGCCTTCTCCATCTCAGCTGCACCCGCAAGCATCTCACGCACATCGAAGCCGGCCAGCACTATCGGCAGCAAGCCGACAGGAGTCAGGACTGAATAGCGGCCGCCTACATTGTCCGGAACGACGAAGGTCTTGTATCCTTCCTGTGTCGAAAGGGTTTTGAGAGCGCCCTTGCTGGCATCCGTGATCGCCACGATCCTTTCCGATGCATCGGAATATGTCTTTTCAATGTATTCCTTGACGATCCTGAACGCGACTGCAGGTTCCGTAGTCGTGCCGGATTTCGATATCACCACGGTAGCGACATTCCTCTGTGCGACCAGGTCCATCAACTCCGCGAGATACTCCTCGGAGAGATTGTTGCCTGCGAACACTACCTCAGGGGCTTCCTTCTTTCCTGCAAGCTGCTTCGCAAAATTATGGGAGAGGGCCTCGATGGCACAACGGGCGCCAAGATAAGAACCTCCGATACCGATGACCACTACGAGGTCCACGCCCTTGGCTGTCCAGGCGTCCTTTACAGCCTCGCATTCGGATATGAGGGACTCAGGAGTTTCGGAAGGCAGATGCTTCCAACCCAGGAAATCATTCCCTGCGCCAGTTTCGTTTTCCAGCACGTCGAAGGCATCCAGAGCCTTTGCGAGATATTCCTTGTAATCTGCATCGTTGACGAAGGAGCTGCAGCCTCCCAGATTCACTTTTACCATATCTTTATCTTTCTAGTTTTTCAATCTCACAAAATTAAGCATTTTCCGAATATTTTAAGAAGTAATAGACTATATTTGCATAACACGAACACTTAAAACCAATGCATATGTCTAGAATCATCAAGCTCGCAGCAACCGCTGCCGCCGTTATCACTCTCGCAGCGTCCTGCTCCTCATCGAACAAGATCGCAGTCACCGCCCACCGTGGCTTCTGGAACTGCGAAGAGGCCGGATTCGCCGAGAATTCCATCAAATCCCTGGAACTTGCACAGCAGCACGGACTCTGGGGCAGCGAGTTCGACGTCCATATCACGTCCGACCTGGTGATGGTAGTCCATCACGACCCGGACATAGAGGGTACCAGGATCTGGGACCACGACTATGCCGACTTCAAGGACTGCCGCCTGAAGAACGGAGAGAAGATCCCTACGCTTGATGAATATCTCACCCAGGGTGAAAAGAGCAAGAAGACCGTCCTGGTCTGCGAACTCAAGAAGCAGATCGACAAGGCTCACGAAGACTATATGGTGGACCAGTGCATAGCCGCCCTAAAGAGACACGGCCTGTACGATCCTAAGAGGGTGATCTTCATCTCATTCAGCCTGAATATGTGCGAGAGGCTCGCAGCCCTCTGCCCCGGCTTTACCGTACAGTACCTCGAGGACGATATGAGCCCTGACCAGCTTGCTCCTCTCGGAATCAACGGAGTGGATTACAACTACAAGGTGTTCTACAAGAATCCGGAATGGTTCAAGCAGGCCCGCAACCACAGGATGAGCATCAATTCCTGGACCGTGAACAAGGAGAAGGACATCCAGAATATGATCGACCTGGGTGTCGACTGCATCACTACCAACGAGCCTCTGCTGGTCCGAAAGATGCTCGGCAAGAGGGAACTCAAGTAACAAGGATTATCTGACTTCGAGGAGTTCTGCCCAGGATGTCGTGAACAGCTTGGAGCAGAACTCCCTGCGTATTCCGTCGGCATAGTGTCCGGGGCGCTGCGTCCCGAGACGGAGCACATTCTTCCCGGAGGTATTCACCTGGTCCATCACCCTGGAGATACGGTCGTCACGATCGCGCGAAGCAGGATCGAAACCGAATATGGACTGCTGGATCGACGAAGCGTCGACTATGTCGGAGACTATGACTCCGGCCCTTTTATATTCAAAACCGGGCCTGTAACCCATCCTCAGAGCCTGGAGGGCGGTGCCGATGATATCCCTGGAACTGCTGGAAGGCACCTCCAGGCGGATGCTGGCTTC
>JAGDBQ010000100.1 GCA_017958985.1 Bacteroidales bacterium | reverse complement strand
TACAACGGAAAGAGAGGCTAGCGGTAGATGTCGGCTTTCTTCAGGTAAGTGACAGGCCCCCAGCGCTGGATGATGTCCATAGGCAGGTTCTTCTTGTTGCCTACTATCATCAGCACACGCGGACGGTCCTTGACCTGGGCCTCGAAATACGAGACAATGTCGGCAGTGCCCATCGAAGGCAGCACCTTTACCAGCTGAGCGTCAGGATCCTCCGAATACCCCTCGAACTCACTGTTGCGGACATATCCCCCTATCCCGCGGAAAGCAGGATAGTTATTGTTGATCTCATTCAGCAACGTCAGTTTCGCCGTCTCTGCATTCTCCTCACGCACAGGCATTTCCCTGAAGAGGGAATCAAGCACGCCGAGCACGTCCGAAGTCTTGTCCGACTGGGTACCCACATATGTAAGGAGGCCGGCAGGAAGCTCTTCAGCCTTGCCGCTGACGATCACCGGCAGACCCTGGGCGGTGTAAGCGAAGGAACGGAACTCACGCATCTCCTGGAACAGGACACTGTACATACTCCCACCGAAATACTCTCCGAAGAGCTTGAAGGCCGCGATGTCCGAAGGGCTCTTCAGGTTGTCAACGTTCTGGAAGGTCATTATGATGTTCTGACGCGCGGAAGGCATATCATAGATGAACACCCGGGGAGAACCGTATTCCTGTATCGGAGTAGGCTTGAATGTTTCCCTCTCACCTCCGCAGGAAGGAATATATTCCTTCAGCAAGGAAGCCACTTCCGCCGCAGGCCTGGTGCCGCTGTACACGAAGTCGCAGCCGGCCGCGGTGGCACGCTTGAAGGATTCCACCATTCCCGCGGCGCCCACGCTCTTGATATCGTTCTCATTGAACTGCTGGAGGAATTTCGACTCGGAACCACGTATGATGTAGGTAAACAGAGCCGTAGCGATTTCGGAATTGGACTTGTCGAACGACTGCCCTTCCAGCTTCACTCCGGACTTGAGTTCTCCGATAGCCTCCTTGTCAGCCGCTACGTGCCCGATGAAATGGCGCAGGAAGGACAGCACCTCCTCCAGGTTCTTGTCCGGAGCCGAAAGATATGCGGAAAAAGTATACTTTTCAGATCCGAAACTCATCTTCGCCCCAAGACGGCGCAAAGTGGTCTTCAGCTGCTGGAGGGAAAGTGAATCCGTGCCCGCAATTGTCAGATAATCAGGTACTATCCTCAGGTTGCGGTCAGAATCGGTACCGCGATACCAGGTGATTGCGAGCTCGAATATGTCATTGACCTTGTTGGGTACGCTGTAAAGGACGGATTCCCCGATGACAGGAGTCTTCAGGACATCCTTCCCGAAGTCCACGACCTTCGGTACATAATCGACCGGAATACTCTTGAGGCTGTCGGCATAGGCTGACGATGCGAAGGAATTCTTTGGGGAAACAGCCTCGTAACCGGGCTGGCTGACCTTGTCCTTCGGATAGGTTCCGGTCTTCTTGTGACCTTCGAGGTAATCGTCCCCGAAGTACTTGTTCATCACCCTCACTACATCATCCCTCGTCACATTATCATAGGAGGCGATCCTGGCAAGCTGCTCTTCCCAGGTTATCCCCCTGGTGAAGGTGGATGTCAGAAGCTCACCACGGTTGCGGATAGCCTCATATCCCCTCATCTCGTCCTGCTTGATATTGGACTTGATCTCCTCGAGTATGGCATCGGAGAACTCTCCCCTCTTCACCTTGTCGATCTGCTCCACGCACATCTGCATCGCCTTCTTCTCGCTCCCGAAAGGAATATTCGGAACATAGCCGAAGAGCATCAGGCCGGCATCGTCGAAGGAAGTGTTGACAGCCGTAGCCATCATCACCTTGTGTGAGTTGGCAAGGGAATCCAGCAGGCCGCTGCCACTCTCGTCGGTCAGCAGACGCAGGGCCACGGAAAGCGGGATGTAATCGGGATCGGACTCCTTAGGTGCGGAAAACGCCCTTCCGCCAAGCTTGATGAGCGGGATAGGGACCTTGATGTCGATATTGCTCTGTCCCTTGAGAGGCTTGACCTCGAAGGTGCGGGCAGGAGCCGGTCCCTTGTCGGCAAGCTTGCCGAAAGTCTGCTCCAGGAAAGGCTTGGCCTCTTCGGCAGTCAGGTCGCCGCAAAGGATCACGGCCATATTCCGGGGACCGTAGTATTTGTCGAAGAACTCGGCCATCTTGGAAAGCTGCGGGTTCTTGAGATTCTCGGTGGTGCCAATGATCGGACAGGAGTACGGAGCATCGCCGAAATATGCCTTGAGGACAGCCTCCAGAGCCGGCTGGACCGGATTGTCGGAATACATATTCTTCTCCTCGTAGACCGTTTCCAGCTCACTTTGGAAGAGGCGGAATACAGGCTCGCGCAAGCGCTCCGCGTAGAGTTCGCACCACTGTGCCAGGAACTGGGGAGCGAAGTTGTTGTAATAAACGGTATAGTCGTACGACGTACCTGCGTTCAGGCCGCTTCCACCGAACCTCGATACAAGCCGGTCGAACTCGTTCGGAATCGCATACGCGGCCGCTTCGTTGCTCAGCCGGTTGATGTCCTTCTGGATCTTCATCCTTTCCTCCTCGCCGGTAGTCCGGGCAAGAAGGTCGTAAGCCACGACGATGGAATCGAGGTAAACCTTCTCAGCAGCATAATCGGTAGTCCCGATACGGGATGTTCCCTTGAACATCATATGCTCGAAATAATGGGCGATCCCGGTGTCGGGACAGTCGTTCGAACCGGCCTTCACCACCACCGCGCCATATACGGACGGCCTGGAATGATCCTCGTTGATATAAACCTTGAAACCATTGGATAGGGTGAATTCCTTGACTCTCAGAGCCTCCGGGATACCGTCACCCTGCTGTGCGGCAGAAGCCCCGCCCGCTGAAAGCATCACTGCGGCAGCCAATGCCAGAAAATGACGAATAGACATAATACTTATAAATCCGTTTTTTGAATATACGTATTAAATATAAGGACTTTTTATTAAATTTGAAAAATTAACCCATAATGCGAATGGACAAGATTCTTCTCAGAGACATAACCCTGGACGGCATCCGGAAGGATATCCTGATCGCAGAAGGCAAGATATCCAGCATCACGCCGCACCAGGCAGGTCCCTGCCCGGCACAGGATGGGACGGAGATTGTGGACTGCTCCGGCAAGGTAGCCATGCCGGGTTTCGTGAATATGCACACCCACGCCGCCATGACCCTTATGAGAGGAGTCGGAGAGGATATGGTCCTTGGGGACTGGCTCGACCATATATGGGCTATCGAGAAGCATCTGGACGAACCCTTCATCTACTGGGGGACCCTGGTAGCCGCCCTTGAAATGATCAAGACGGGCACGACAGCCTTCAACGATATGTACTGGTTCTCCCCGGAGGCGCAGAAGGCTGCCTCCCAGATGGGACTGAGAAGCCTGGTATCGTTCACCTTCCTGGACAACTTCGACCGTGAACAGGCCAGCCAGCAGAAAGACGTCTGCCTGGAAATGTTCAGCCAGGTCCCTTCCTGGGATCCACGCTCGTCTTTCTCGGTCAGCATCCATTCGGTCTATACGGTCAGCGAAGAGACCATCCTGTGGGCCACGGAATTCGCGCGCAAGCACGGGCTTAGGATCCATATCCACGTATCCGAGACCAGGAAGGAAGTCGAAGACTGCAAGGCTGCGCACGGAGGTCTCTCCCCTGTCGGATACCTCGACGAACTGGGAGTGCTCGGGAGCGATGTGATCGCCGCCCACTGCGAGATCCTTTCCGACGAGGACATAGAAATACTCGGCCGGAGGAAGGTCAACTGCGTCCATAACATCAACTCCAACGCAAAGCTGGCGTCAGGCTACAAGTTCAAGTGGAAGGAACTGTCCGATGCCGGAGCCAACGTTTGCCTCGGTACGGACGGAGCCGCTTCGTCCAACAACCTGGATATGCTCGAGGCGATGAAGACGGCGGCCTTCTTCCAGAAAGCCTGGAGGGAAGACCCCTCCGCCCTGCCTCTGAAGACCCTCCTCGACCTCGCTACGGTCAACGGAGCCAAGGCTATCGGAGCGAATACCGGACGCATTGAAGAAGGCTGCGACGCCGACATACAGATAATCGACACCGACAGCACGTTCTTCCTGTCCCCCGGCCCTTTCCTGGCCAACTTCATCTATTCCGCCCACAGCGACTGCATCAGCTCGCTGATTTCGGGAGGAAAATTCGTGATGCGTGACCGCAAGGTACCCGCCGAGAGGGATATTCTTGACGGCGGAAGGGCTCAGCTCAAGATAATAGAAAACTACATAAAGCACTGAAAGGAATATGGATCAAAGAGTTGAAAGAATCTATGCTGCGGCGGACTTCATCAAGCAGCAGCTCGGCGAGAGGAAACCAGTCGTGGGAATCATCCTCGGAAGCGGTCTCGGCAGGCTTGCGACGGCTGTCGAGAATCCTCTCATCATCCCATACAAGACCATTCCGGGCTTCCCTGTCTCGACCGCTGTCGGGCACAAGGGCAATTTCATCATCGGTACTCTCGGAGGGAAGGAAGTCATTATGATGCAGGGAAGGATCCACTACTATGAAGGATATTCGATGGACGACGTCACCCTGCCGACAAGGGTCATGAAGGTGGTCGGAATCAAGTACCTCTTCGTGTCCAATGCCGCAGGTGGCGTCAACTACGACTACAAGATAGGCGACCTGGTGATCCTGAAGGACCACATCAACCTCCAGCCCAACCCGCTGATCGGACCGAATATGGACGACTTCGGGCCTAGGTTCCCGGATATGACCCGTCCGTATGATCCGGACCTCATCGCCAGGGCGGAGAAGATCGCCGCCGATATGGGCGTAAAAGTCCACAAGGGAGTGTATTTCGGGGGTACGGGCCCGACCTACGAGACCCCGTCCGAATATAAGTACATCCGCATCATCGGCGGAGACGTGACCGGAATGAGCACCATCCCGGAGGTCATAACCGCCCGCCATTCCGACATTCCGGTATTCGGGATGTCCGTCGTGACCAACGAAGCCCACGACGAATATGACAAGGATTACAAGAACGACGGGGACGAAGTCGTGAAAGCTGCTGACAAGGCAGCCGGGAAAATGTGCGAAATATTCACCAAACTCATTGAAAGCCTTTAAGATATGAGAAACAAGTATTTAGGTATTGTCTATCTGGTGCTAGCTGTATTCGTCATATTCTTCGGAACAGCCAATTTCATAAAGGGAGCCGGGCAGACGTGGCAGAACGTACTCATCGTGCTTATCGGACTTTACTTCGCCTACAGGGGTGTTGCGACGATCCACAACGCCAAAGTCAGGAAAGATCGGGAAGACAGCGGATATGAAGGCGGGAATGACGATCCTGCAAACGCATAACAATCAACTGGAAATGGATTACGGTCTATTCAGAGTCGCAGCGGCAGTGCCGCGCGTAAAGGTCGCCGACGTGGCGTTCAACTGCGGATCCATCTGCAGGCTCATCAGCCAGGCTGAGGAAAAGCAGGCATCATTGGTAGTATTCCCGGAACTTTCCGTCACGGGATATTCCTGCCTGGACCTTTTCGGACAGGACCTTCTTCTGACCAAGTCCGAAGAAGCGGTGGCTGCCATAGCTGACTACACAAGGGGCAAGCAGGTAACCGTAGTGGTTGGTACCCCTGTCCGCTTCAGGGGCAGGTTGTACAACTGTGCGGCAGTGATCCGCAACGGTGGAATCAAGGGCATAGTTCCGAAGATCTACCTCCCTACATATGCTGAATTCGACGAAGGACGCTGGTTCGCTTCGGGATCGGACTTCCTGTCCGAGGCCAACACCACCTGCGGCAGGTTCGTCGATGACGGCAAGAACTTCTACCGCGACGGCTTCGATGCCATCATCAGGTTCGCAGGCCAAAGATGCAACATATCCCCCAACCTGCTCTTCACGATAGGACGCGCCACCTTTGGAATCGAAATATGCGAGGACTTCTGGACCCCTATCCCTCCTTCTTCATTCCTCGCTCCTTCCGGCGCGCAGGTGATCGTGAACATATCTGCATCCAATGAGGTTATGAACAAGGACCGGCAGCGCAGGGAGCTCATTTCCAACCAGTCGGGCCGCACCGTCACGGGATATGTCTACTGCTCGGCCGGTTTCGGAGAATCGACAATGGACACCGTCTACGGAGGGTCCGCGATGGTCTGCGAAGACGGGTGCATCCTGGCCGAGAACGAGAGGTTCCAGATGGAGGATTCCTTCATCCTCGCCGACCTTGATATCCAGAAACTGAACCTCTTGCGCCAGAAGAAGAATTCCTTCCGGGGAATGGCACCTGACGGCACCTCTGCTTGCGAATATTCCAACCTGTATTCCAGGTTCGACCTCGGGAAGGCCGCTCCTACCGACTTCGCATCGGAGCTGTTCAGGAAAGTAGAGGCCCATCCTTTCCTTCCGTCCGGAGATCCTGCAGAGGTATCGAGGTGCTGCAAGGAAATCCTTTCCATCCAGTCCACGGGACTGGCGACACGTATCGGACACATAGGCTGCAAGACTGCCGTGATAGGCATCTCGGGAGGCCTGGACAGCACTCTGGCCCTCCTGGTAACCTGTATGGCATTCGACAGGCTGGGACTTCCGCGCAAGGATATAATCGGCATCACTATGCCGGGACTGGGAACGACTTCCCGGACGAAGTCCAACGCCGTCGACCTGATGGACGCTCTTGGGGTTACTTCCAGGGAGATCTCCGTAGTGCCTGCCGTGGAGCAGCATTTCAAGGACATCGGGCACGATCCGAAGGTTATGGATTCTACCTACGAGAATGCCCAGGCCAGGGAAAGGACCCAGATCCTTATGGATACCGCCAACCAGGAGAACGGACTGGTGGTCGGCACGGGTGACCTGTCCGAACTTGCGCTCGGGTGGTGTACGTACAACGGAGACCATATGTCGATGTACGGGGTCAACGCATCGGTGCCGAAGACATTGATAAGGCACCTTGTCCGCTGGGCGGCGGAGAACGTATTCAACCAGCCGGCGGAAAAAGGCTCCAGGACGGCTTCCGATATATTGATTGATATTACGGAAACTCCTATCAGTCCGGAACTTATGCCTGCTGATTCAAAGGGAAGGATCAAGCAGAAAACCGAGGATATCATTGGCCCGTACGAGTTGCACGATTTCTTCATCTACAACTTTATGAGGTACGGATATTCCCCTTCCAAGATCTATTTCTTCGCCTGCAGGGCGTTCAAGGACAGCTATGACGGGGAAACAATCCTGAAGTGGCTCAAGAAATTCTGCTGGAGGTTCTTCACCCAGCAGTTCAAGAGGTCCTGTATGCCTGACGGTCCGAAGATCAGCGAGGTAAGCTTCTCTCCGAGGGGTGACTTCCGGATGGTCTCCGATGCCCAGGTTCATCTCTGGATGGATGAGCTCGAAGGACTCGGCAGCTAGATGTGACAAAGCTGTATCTCATACCGATATTCCTGGCGGCGCCGCTCCTCCTCACTTCGGCAGTGCCGTCCGGTATTATGGACGCAGCACCCTCGCCTCCCTCGGCGGGTGCAGCATTTCCTGCCTCAACGGGTACTGCAGGCGACTACGACCAGAGTTTCACCGAAATCACCAGGCTGATGGAAGGATTCGGAGAACGAGACAACGTTTCTTATATGAAAGTCGGCCGCGTCGCTATGGCAATGGGCAAGACTTTCGGCAAGGCGGCCATCTCTGATCCCTGGCTCAGGATGGTCATCAAAGCATTCAGGAGGGTCAGCGGCGTCTTCATCCTAGACTACGGGGAGTGTCTCGAATCGACTAAAGAATTAATAGAAGTAGAGATAGGGAAATACTTATCTCCCAACTATTTGGTCTATTCTAACACAGACGATTTCGGAGTCTTGGACGAAGCTTTCGGACGCACCTCCTCGGATGGAAAGATCGTCTCGGACCTCGTCATAATCCTCCACGGACAATCCATTATCTGCATACGAGGTTCACTCGCCTCCACTGATGTCCCTCGCACCGTCAACCGCCTCAAAAGGCAGCTTTGACCTTCGCAATCCTGCGTAACTAATGCATCGATGTCATTTTTGCGTCGTTGAAATATGGGCGTAATGTGTTTTGGGACTGCGATGTAATTTGGGGGCTGCGATGAATTTTGGGACTGCGATGTTATTTTGGCCCTTGATGTATATTATTGACCTCGACTTCTTCCGAAGTACACACAGATAAGTTAATGGATCAACCCAATCACAACAAGACTACGCTCAAGGGTGCTTTCAGATGGACCCTTGCGCGAGAAAAGGGCCGAAATCATGCTTAAGGGTGCACCTAAATGGACCCTTGCGTGAGGGAAGAGGCGTAAATACGGGGGAACTGTGCTCAAGGGTGCACCGAAATGGACCCTTGAGTGAGAATATAAGCCCACGCGCGGGAATGCAAGCTCCCCGCGCGGGAAAACGGCCTTAAACCGCGCCCAGGGGTGTTATCCGTTCAGGAAGAGCTGGTGGTAGACGCGGCCGAATCGGGCGTGGGCGGCACGGTCAAGGGCTTCCCTGTCGTCCGGATGGGCGATCGAGATGAGGGCCTTGGCTCGTTCAGCCAGATTCTTGTTGCGGAGATAAACGCAGCCAT
>JAGDBQ010000012.1 GCA_017958985.1 Bacteroidales bacterium | reverse complement strand
TTCCAGTGCCCGTAAGGCAGGCGGTACTTGACCACTGCGGCGCTGATTCCCTGGCTGTTGAGCCATTCGGCCACATAGGCGCCTTCAGTGACCACCGCGTCGAACCAGTATGCTCCTCCCGGGCAGATGATGACCATCTTGCCGTTAGGTTCCTTGGCGAAGTAGAGGTCGAAACGGGCGCTGTCTCCTACGTTGCGCAGGTTCCTGTCCACGAACTCTTCCGGCTTGTCGATCCCGTTCGATTCTCCCGGGCCGAGGGTGATACCCTTTATTCCCTTGTCGGAATTCTGTCCTTCAGGATAGAGATAGACCGTCTCGTCAGGTACCCTCGTGAAGGCGACCCTGGCTGGCTGGGCTTCTTCCTTCTTGGCGTCCAGGCTTTCGAGCTGCTGCTGGAGCCATCTGGCGAGTGCGTTTGAGAACTCGGGCCTGCAGGAGCCCAGGGCGTCCTTGCAAAGCTTCGGATCCAGTCCGGAAGAGAGGTCGGAGAATCCCCAACCGTGTCCGCCTCTAGGATATATGTGGAGTTCCACCGGTACCTTGTTCTCGACGAGCGCGCGGTAGAAAGCTATCGAATTGGCTGCCGGGACAACCTTGTCGTCAGTGCTCAATGCAAGGAAAGTAGGAGGGGTGGAAGGGGTGATGTCGTTGCTGGTGTCGTACATATCTTCGAGGTCCTTCTTCTCTATCCTCCTGTAGTACCACTGGGTGAAGGAGAATCCATCCCTTTCGCTCCAGGCTTCCTGCTTGCCCAGGAGGTTCTGCTTGGTGTTCTTGTGGGTGATCCCGTCGGTCATCGATATCACCGGATATATGAGTACGGCGAAGTCCGGCTTCGTCACTTCATCCACGTACATTGTCTCAACTGTGCTGGCAAGGTGTCCGCCTGCTGAGAATCCGATCACTCCGATCTGCCTGACGCCCCATTCCTCGGCGTGGTAGCGGCAGTACCTGAATGCGTTCTGCATATCCTGGAGAGGTACCTGCCAGTGTCCGTTCGGGAGCCTGTACTTTACGACGGCGCAGGCTATGCCCCTGTCGTTCATCCATTTGGCCATATAGCTGCCTTCGTTCCAGGTGGAGAGGTTGTAGTAGCTTCCACCAGGGGAGGCGATGACCATCTGTCCGTTCGGTTTCTCCGGAAGGTAGATGTCGATCCTGGCGCTGTCCGTCACGTTGGCGATGAATCCCCATCCTTCGGCTTTCTCCGGGCCGGTGAGTCCGTTCGATACGAGAGGGCCCTTGGTCACGGCTTTCTTGCCTTCGACGATGCCCTGGTCGATGTTCTGGCCCTTGGGATAGAGATAGACCGTCTTGGTCGGGGTATATTCAAGGGCGGGCTTGTTCTTCGCCTTGAGCTTTTCCTCCACCGGGGACGTACGCGCAAGCGGGTCCACGTAAACTATGGTCCCGTTCAGGATTTCTGCTTGCTTGCGTGATTTCTTCTGGGCGCCGGCTTCCTGGGATACGAACATTGCCGCACAGACCAGGAGTGCTGCCAAAATGGATTTTCTGCTTAGATCTTTCATATCGGTTTTGTTTGTCGATTGTCAAGTCTTACAAATATAATAAAAAGAAGTATAAACAAGAAATCGTATAAAAATTTAAATATTTCTTTAAAAAATTATTGTTTTTCATAAATAATATCATATATTTGCAAAAACACATCTGATTATGGTTACTTGGTGGACATCATTAAGCACGACGATGCAGATCCTTTGGGCGGTAACTCTTTCCGCTTCGCTGATCTTCGTCATTCAATCTATCCTTACTTTCATCGGCCTCGGTGGCCACGGTGACTTCGACACCAGCTTCGATGCGGGCGGCGACGTCGACCTCGGTGGCGGGGACGGAACCTTCGACGCCGATCCTTCGATGAACCTGCTGACTTTCCGCAACCTGGTGAATTTCTGCCTCGGTTTCGGCTGGACGGCTGTACTCCTCCGCGACAATATCGACAACAACTTCATCCTGCTGTTCATCGCCGTCATCGTGGGAGTAGCCCTGGTGGTAGCCGTGATGTGGCTGTTCAAGTGGTTGAGCGGTATGCAGCAGAGCGGCAACATAGACGTCCATACCTCCGCCGTGGGCTGCGAGGGGAAGGTTTACCTTACCATCCCCGGCGAGCGCAAGGGCGAAGGCAAGGTCCAGATCACCATCAACAATGCCGTCAGGGAATATGATGCCCTCACCGATGGGGACACCATCCCGACCGGCTCGCCGATCAAGGTCCTTGAGGCGATCAACGACTATACCCTCCTGGTGGAGGAAATCAATCCAACGATAATCTAACATAAACCTTAAATAATTATGGACATTTCATTGATACTCATTATCGTCGCCGTCCTGTTCGTGACGTTTGCGGCAATCCTCAGGCGCTACAAGCGCTGCCCGTCCGACAAGGTGATGGTCATCTACGGTAAGACCGGCAGGAACAAGCAGGGATCCATTTCTTCCGCAAGGTGCATCCACGGTGGTGCCGCCTTCATCTGGCCTGTATTCCAGGATTATGCTTTCCTCGACCTCAAGCCTATCTCCATTGAATGCAACCTTACCAACGCTCTTTCGAAGCAGAATATCCGCGTGGACGTGCCTTGCCGCTTCACCGTGGGTATCTCCACAGAACCTGACAGTATGACGAACGCTGCCGAGCGTCTGCTCGGTCTCTCGATCGACAATATCCAGAATATCGCTACCGATATCCTCTTCGGTCAGCTCCGTCTGGTCATCGCTACGATGGACATCGAGGAAATCAACGCCGACCGTGACAAGTTCCTCGCCGCCGTCAGCCAGAATGTCGAGGCTGAGCTCCGCAAGATCGGTCTGAAGCTCATCAACGTGAACGTTACCGATATCCGCGACGAGTCCGGTTATATCGAGGCTCTCGGTAAGGAAGCCGCAGCAAAGGCTATCAACGATGCTAAGAAGAGCGTCGCCGAGCAGAACCGTTACGGTGAGATCGGAAAGGCCGAGGCCGACAGGGACAAGGATATCCGTATCGC
>JAGDBQ010000099.1 GCA_017958985.1 Bacteroidales bacterium | reverse complement strand
GTCTCCAAGCGCGTGATACCCACAGACTTCGTCCTTGTACTGGACAATTCCGGATCGATGCTCGAAGACTGTCTTTACGGAAAGACGAGGCCTGACTACATCACGGCGGCACAGCTGGCGGATCCTGAAGACCCCTATTACAATTTCCTGAGGGAAGCCCATACTCCGGAGAACTGTCATCTGGGTATCCATTGCTACTCATACAATTACGGATATGACCGCGGTGACCCGATGTTCAACGTACCCACAACGAACACAAGTATCGATAGATACCGAATGACCCCTTGGTCCTATTTCGATTCTACGGAAGACAGCCCCTCTCCCTCCTTGTATTACTATCTAGAAGATGACGGCATATATTACAAGATCAGGAGGGAAGAATACATAGCGGAGGACGTTGCCTACTACAATCTGTTCATTACCAGGACAGACGGCCAGAAACTGTATCTCATATGCAGCAAGGACGGATCCGGCTTCAGGACGGAATTGAGCCCCGATGCACTTCTTTCCAGTAACAACAGTCCGAACCAGATACTCCTCGTCGGATATGAAGGGGACAACATATATCGCCCGTTGTCGCGTGTGGATGAACTGCTGCCGGGAGTAGATGCATTCATACGGTCGATATACTATCATAATACCATGGACAGATTCGAAGCCGGGGTGACCAAGCATCAGATTGCGATCGTGGCTTTCGCTAATACTATGGCTTCCGGGACCGTAGCAAATCCCAGCATTGCTTCTTCATCTTCCGGCATTTCTTTCAGATCAAAAAGCAATACCAGGGTCGTCAAGGGCTTTGCGGAGATAAACGATGACAACCTTGATTCCTATTTGTCGGTGATAGACGACCATTTCAATTTCAGGGGCGGTACCTTGACCTTCTATGGTATGCGTCTGGCGACACGGCTGCTGCAGAACTTGCAAGGACAGGCCGATATGGCACCCGTCAACGGAGTGGGCGAGGTTACCCGTAACAAGGTCGTGGTAGTCTTTACGGACGGAGAACCTAAAGAACTTTATGCGAGCGGCGGTTACCCGGGCGGAACAGGAGGGAGCAGGTTCAATAATGTGAAACTCTCCCTGCAGGAAGCCGGGCTGATCAAGTCTGATTATAGTGTCGGAACAGGAACTTCCCAGGGAACAAGCGCGAGAATATACACGATAGATTTCGCTGACACAATGTATGCATCGGAGTTCCTTAAGTATCTGTCATCCAATTACAATGATTCGGCTGCCAAAGGAGGGCCGAATATGGCGGACATCGTCTATTCCGGTACTGCCATCACCCCTGAAGAAGATCGGATCTATTATATGGACGCTCGCCAGAGCGGCGGTTTGGAAAGTGCATTTGCGGACATCGCAGATGCGACTACCGGAGATACCGGCGCCCACCTGGTCGCGGTGGATGTCATCAGCGACAGTTTCGACCTTCCTGCCGGGCTTGAAAGCAGCGGCAAGGTACGCTTATACACCTCTCAGTGCGTCGGCACCAAGGAGATAGACGGACAGACCTATCTCGCATTCGCGGAGGATGTTCCGGTCGACTCCAGACCGCCCATTGAAGAGATATGGTTCGACAGGGTGAACGAGCAGGGCGGGGTTTCCTGGACGAAAAAAACGAATTTCGATATCGACGGGGATATCTCTTTCGCGATAGATGGCAAGCAACTTGTTTTCAATGGATTCGACTTTGAAAACCTATGGTGCGGACTTGACGGGGATATCGACCATCACAACACCAGACAAATCTCTTCGGACGATCCGAATTACTCTTTCCAGCAGGATGGCTACCGTGGGTTCAAGCTTGTTGCGGAGTTTCCCATAATCGTGGCGGAAGATGCTGTCGGCGGAACCGATATACCGACCAATGCAACTGCTGATTCCGGACTGTTCACCTCTGACGGGGAAGGGAACCCCGAAGGAGAAGCGATTGCCAATTATCCGGAACCTGTCCTGACCATCCCAATCAGGCTCATTATTAGGAAGAACGGCCTTGCAGAAGGGGAGAGCGCCAGTTTTACCGTCCAGCGCAAATTGATTGACAGTGCAGAAGATTATACGGATTTCACCTCTTTTATCCTGACCGGAGCTGCTCCCGGTTCCGATGTCCCGGAGGTCAGGCTGCTCAGTCTCGACCCGCGATACCATTATCGCGTCAAGGAGACAGGGTGGAGCTGGGCTTATGAACCGGCGGATACCTCATATGTCCCTTCGACGGAAGACAGAGTATTGACCAATCCTATAGTATTTGAGAACCGACCTGCCGGCGATACTCCCAGGCATGCCGAGGCCAAAGCCGTCAACAGGATGAGTTCAGTCGGCGGTGTAGAAGTCGATGATGTCGGCGATGGCCTGCTGGCAGACGGGGCAGAAGGCTGAGGCGGAGTTGGTGCGCATACGGCAGTCTT
>JAGDBQ010000098.1 GCA_017958985.1 Bacteroidales bacterium | reverse complement strand
GTCTTCCGTGACGGTCAGTGAGTCTTCGACGCTGAATCCTCCGGACCTGGTCCTGCAAAGCGAATCCAGATGTGCTCCGGTGCCGAGGGCTTCGCCCAGGTCCCGAGCGAACGCACGGATATATGTACCCGTGCTGCAAGTAATGCGGATGTCTGCGTGGGGCAGATGGAGGTCAGATGTGTCCACGACATTGATCCTTGGATTGGGACGCAGGCCGTCCGGAGATGTCTCCGAGGCAGGCAGTCCTTCCGGCAGGAAGCGCTCAAGTTCCGCAGAGTGAATGGTAATAATCTGACGGTGAAGCATTTCCGCTACGGAATGATCGAAGTCTTCCATTACGTCGGTCTTTTCTTTCCTGGCATCGCGGTATTGTTTCCTGGCAAGTTCGTATGCCCTTACGCCATCCACGGACTTGGCGGAGAAGAGGGGAGCGACCTGCTCCTGCTCTCCGATGAATCCCTTCAACGCGAGCCGCACGGCTTCTTCATTTACCTGGTCTGTCGGATACATCCTGTCGATGGCCTTTTCTAGGTCGTATGAAGGAGTGGTGGCGCCGAAGGATATTCCGGCCAGGTATTCCTTGTCTTCTTTCTGGATGGTCTCGGCGAACCTGGTGGCTTTCCCAATGCATACAATCAGCACTCCTGTCGCGAGCGGGTCCAGGGTTCCGGCGTGCCCGACCTTCAGGTTCTTCTTGCCGAAGTGCCTGCAGGCGGCCCATTTGAGCTTCCTGATCACATCGGCCGAAGTCCACCGGTATGGCTTGTATACCGGGATGAGGATTCCTTCGGGGTAGTCGTCGATACTCCCCGAAAGTCCTTGGGACACAAGGTTTCTGCTGGCTATAAGAGCTTTGATTTCCAATTATCTGACGGGAATCATCGAGACTCTTCTGTCGTGCCTTCCACCGTCTTCGGCGGTTTTCAGCCACATATTCAGGATGCGGGTCGCCATCTGGTAGGAGATGAAGCGGGCGGGCATCACGAGGACGTTGGCGTGGTTGTGGGCCTTGACGAGCCTGCCGATTTCGCTGTTCCAGGCAAGTCCTGCGCGTACACCCTGGTGCTTGTTGAGGGAAATGGCCATACCGTTGCCGGTGCCGCACATCGCGATTCCGGCGTCTACTTCCTTGCTTTCTATGGCGTTCCCGAGAGCGTGGGCGAACTCCGGATAGTCGCAGCTGGCGTCGGAGAATGTGCCGTAGTCGGTGACTTCGAAGCCCTTCTTGCGGAGGAGGTCGACAAGCTTGCTTTTGTACTCAAATCCAGCGTGGTCGCTGGCAATGCCGATTTTCATATCGTATGTGGTTTTAGAACAATTTCTTCTTGCTTACTGTGGTGGCGAATTCCTTCAGGTAGAACGGTTCGAAGTACGCCACGTCTTCGAAAACACGGTTGGAAAGGGCTTCCAGCGCCGGATGGAGCATCGAAGATGCCTTGGGGCAGCACTGGATGAAATGTGCGTTGGGATGTTTGAGGACATCCTGGCATTTGCCGGCTCCGTCACCGATGAAAAGTACCGGCCCTTCTTCGAGGAGGGAAGCGAAGGAATCCTCTTCGACTATCCTGGCCTCCGTCGGACCTGTCTGCCTGCCATCCGGAGTGAATATTCCGGTATAGACTTCCATCCTGCGGGCATCCACCATAGGAACTATGTGCCGACAGCCTTCAGGAAGCAATCCTTCACCGATGGCCTGCCAGGCCAGAGTGTCGAGGGTCCCAACCGAAATGAGCGGTATCCCTGCTCCGAAGCAAAGCCCTTTGGCCGTGGAAACCCCGACCCTGAGGCCGGTATACGATCCCGGTCCCTTTCCTACCGCCACCGCACTGCATCCTGAGGCCTTCATCCCGGATTCTTCCAGTACTTCACTGACGAATACCGCGGTCAGGGAGGCGTGTGCGCGAGGCTCGGAACTGATGCGCTCGGATATGACATTCCCATCCCGTACCAGAGCCACGGAGCAAAGCGAGGTGGAAGTCTCTATGAGTATCAGGCTTTCCATCATTTATGGAATATCAGTTCTTTAAGATAAGGGAATATGACGTCGGCGATGGATTTCAGAGGGTGGTACAGGACCGATCCGTCAATGGTTTCCGAAGGGATCACCGGCAGCGTGGAGTTGATGGCGTCGATGCAGATGATGACCAGCCCGAAGATGAGCACCATCTTGAGCAGGCCGAAGGTCATTCCGAGGAGCCTGTCCAGCCAGCCGAGCATCACGAACTTCACGAATTTCTGGGCTATCTTGCCTATGAGCAGGAGCACGAGATAGACTGTGAGGAAGATCAGTGAGAATGAAAGGACCTGGAGCACTACGCCGTTGACATCGGCGAAGGTCTTGATCCATTCGCCGACCGGTTCGGAGAACTTGAATGCGAGCCAGGCGCCGAGCACGATCGATACCAGCGAAACGGCCTGGGAGATGAATCCTTTCCGGAATCCCTGGACCAGGGCCGGCACGCAGCAAATCAAGATTATTATGTCGATTACGTTCACTTGCAGCTTATTGGTAAATAACCAGGAAAATGACTATCTTTGCGAGTTCGGATGCAAAATTAGAAAGAAAATTATGACATTCAAAGAGTACAAAGGTCTTGATTTGGTAGCTGTAGGCAATGAGATCCTTGAAAGATGGCAGAAAAACCACGCTTTCGAGAAGTCTCTTGCGTTGCGTGAGGGATGCCCTGAGTTCATATTCTTCGAGGGGCCGCCTTCTGCCAACGGCAAGCCTGGCATCCACCACGTCATGGCCCGCTCCATCAAGGATGCGGTCTGCCGTTACAAGACCCAGAGCGGCTACAAGGTCAACCGCCGGGCGGGATGGGATACCCACGGACTGCCGGTGGAGATCGGAGTGGAGAAGAAGCTCGGAATCCATAAGGACGACATCGGTACCAAGATAAGCGTCGAGGAATATAACAAGACTTGCCGCAGCGAGGTGATGAAGTACACCGCCGAATGGGAGAATATGACCCAACGGGTGGGTTATTGGGTCGATATGAACGATCCGTACATCACCTATGACAACCGCTACATAGAGACACTCTGGTATCTCCTCAGGCATATATATGACAAGGGACTGCTCTACAAAGGCTACTCGATACAGCCGTATTCCCCTTCGGACGGTACTGGCCTGAGTTCCCACGAGCTCAACCAGCCGGGCTGCTACAAGGATGTTACCGACACCACGGCAACCGTACAGTTCGAGATCATCAAGGATGGAGTCTCGCAGCCTCTGTTCGGGACGGAGTCGCTCCCGGTATATTTCCTTGCCTGGACGACCACTCCCTGGACCCTCGCTTCCAATACGGCCCTCTGCGTAGGACCTAAGATCGAATATGTCAGGGTGCTTTCTTTCAACCCTTATTCCGGACAGGAAGCCATTTACGTCGTCGCGAAGGCTCTGGTTGGCGCCTGGTTCAACCCCAAGGCCGCCGAGCTCCCTCTCGAGGGATACCAGCCTGGCGACAAGCTCGTACCTTACAAGGTGCTTGACGGTACTTTCCTCGGCTCCGACCTCGTAGGCATCCGCTACCATCAGCTTATCCCTTGGTTCAAACCGGTGGAGGAAGGCGAGCCTTTCAGGGTGATATCCGGAGATTATGTCACTACCGAGGACGGTACCGGCATCGTACATATAGCTCCTACCTTCGGCGCGGATGACAAGAGGGTCGCCGCCGCCTTCGGAGTTCCGGGAATGATGGTCAAGGACAAGAACGGCAAGCTTCAGGCCCAGGTGGACCACGATGGCCGTTTCTATCCATTGGAAGACCTTGATCCTGAATACGTCAGGACCCACGTCGATCCTTCATACGCCGAGTATTCAGGCAGGTATGTCAAGAATGCATTCGATGATTCCCTGCCGGCTGACGCACCTACCCTGGACGTCGACTTGTGTATGATGATGAAACAGGACGGAAGGTGTTTCAAGATCCAGAAGCACGTCCACAGCTATCCTCACAGCTGGCGTACCGACAAACCGGTCCTCTATTATCCTCTCGACGCCTGGTTCATCAAGACTACCGCCGTGAAGGATCTGATGGTGGATCTGAACAAGCAGATCACCTGGAAGCCGGAGTCGACCGGCACCGGACGTTTCGGACAGTGGCTGGAGAACATCCAGGACTGGAACCTCAGCCGCAGCCGTTTCTGGGGTACACCTCTGCCGATATGGCGTACGGAAGACGGCAAGGAAGAGATCTGCATCGGTACCATCAAACAGCTTTGCCTTGAGATGGACAAGGCGGTTGCCGCCGGTATAATGAAGTCCAATCCGTTCAGGGACAATGGCTTCGATCCGGATGACATGTCCAAGGAGAATTATGACAAGATCGATATCCACAGGCCTTATGTGGACAATATATTCCTGGTAAGTCCTTCCGGCAGGAAGATGACAAGGGAGACCGACCTTATCGATGTGTGGTTCGATTCCGGTGCGATGCCATATGCGCAGGAGGGTCTGAGGAACCTTGGATCCGACAAGTTCGGCTGTACCGCGGACTTCATCGCCGAGGGAGTGGACCAGACACGCGGATGGTTCTACACTCTCCACGCCATCCATACGATGGTCAGCTCAACCCCTGCATTCAAGGCAGTCATTTCCAACGGACTGGTGCTCGACAAGAACGGTAACAAGATGAGCAAGCGCCTCGGCAACGGAGTGGATCCTTTCGAGGAACTTGACAAGTACGGAGCGGATGCACTCAGGTGGTATATGCTCACCAACGCCCAGCCTTGGGACAACCTCAAGTTCGACGAGGCAGGAGTGGACGAGGTGCGCAGGAAGTTCTTCGGAACGCTGTACAACACATATTCCTTCTTCGCTCTCTATGCCAACCTGGACGGTTTCGACCCTGCTGCAGGGAAGGTCCCGTATTCCAGGAGGCCGGAAATCGACAGATGGATAGTTTCCCTGCTCAACTCCTTGAAGAGGAAGGTCGTGGCCGCATACGAGGACTATGACATCACTACCGCGGGCCGCCTGATCCAGGATTTCGTCTGCGACGACGTGAGCAACTGGTACGTGCGCCTGAACAGGAAGCGTTTCTGGGGTGGAGAGATGGATGAGGACAAACTGGCTGCATACCAGACTTTGTACGAAGTGCTCGTGGATGTCGCAGTACTCTCCGCACCTATCGCTCCGTTCTATATGGACCGCCTCTACCTGGACCTGGTTCCGGGAGGGGAAGAGTCAGTCCACTATGTGATTATGCCTGAATGTGACGATACCGTCATCGATAGCGATCTCGAGGAGCGAATGGCTCTCGCCCAGAAGGCTACCTCGATGGTCCTCGCCCTGCGCCGCAAGGTGTCGATCAAGGTCCGCCAGCCGCTTCAGAAACTCATCATACCGGTGATGTCGGACAAGGTCCGCTCGCAGCTCGAGCAGGTCAAGGACATCATCCTGGGTGAGGTGAATGTCAAAGAGGCGGAATTCATTTCAGACACCACCGGGGTCATCACGAAGAAGATCAAGCCTAATTTCAAGACATTGGGCAAGGTCTACGGGAAACAGATGAAGGAGATCGCCGCTGCTTTCGGCCAGCTTGACCAGGGCACGATTTCTGCTATCCAGGCTGCCGAATCGCTCGGAGAGGCTTACACGATGAGCCTTCCTTCGGGAGACGTGACCCTCAGCCCGGGAGACTATGAGATATCATCCGAGGATATGCCTGGATGGCTCGTAGCATCCGAAGGTCCGCTGACTATAGCTCTTGATGTGACGATTACGGAAGAGCTTAAGAAAGAGGGTGTTGCAAGAGAACTTATCAACAGGATCCAGAATTTGCGAAAAGATAGCGGATTCGAGGTGACTGATAAGGTAGAAGTTGTTATATTTGCATCCGGCGAGGTGAGCGAGGAAATCGCCGCTTCCCTGGCAAGTTTTGAGGATTATATAGCCAGCCAGACTCTCGCCCTGTCGATAGTCCTTGAAGACGAGGCTTCAGCTCCGGAAGGAGCCGCCGATGTGGAATGGGATGAGGGTAAAGTCAGGATGGTTTTGACCAGAAAGTAGAATAAAGAATATTTTAACGAACTATGACAGAAGAAGTTAAAGGAAACGCTCCGACTCCTGAGGTGGAGAAGAAACGTTACAGCGATGACGAGCTGGAAGAGTTCAGGGCTATCATTAACGAGAAGCTCGATAAAGCTCGGAAAGAGTATGAGACTCTTCGCAAGGTGATTATGCACAATGGCAGCAACGACATCGAGGATACGACTCCTTCTTTCAAGACTGTCGAAGATGACGGTGCTTACCAGCTCTCGAAGGAAGAGGCCAGCCAGCTGGCACAGAGGCAGTACAAGTTCATCCAGAACCTGGAAGCCGCTCTCATCCGCATCGAGAACAAGACCTACGGAATCTGCCGTGTCACCGGCAAACTGATTCCGAAGGAGAGGCTCCGTCTCGTTCCTCACGCGACCCTGACCGTCGAGGCCAAGGAAATGCTTGCCAAAAAAGGTCAGAACTAGTGAGTGTCGGGAAGGGAAAGAAGCTCCTTATCCTCGGAGTCCTGCTTGTGGTCATCGACCAGGTCATCAAGATCCTGGTCAAGACCAATATGGAAATCGGGGAGCATTTCAATGTAATAGGGAACTGGTTCCAGATCCTCTTCATCGAGAATGAGGGGATGGCTTTCGGGATGAAATTCGGGGGTGCGGTCGGCAAATTCTGCCTTTCGTTCTTCCGGATTGCCCTTTTCGGGGTCCTGTGCTGGTGGATTACTTCCCTGGTCCGCAAGAATAAAGCTCCGACAGGAGTGCTCGTGGGTTTGACCCTTATCTGCGCCGGAGCCTTCGGCAACATCATCGACAGCCTGTTCTACGGCATGGTGTTCGACTATGCTCCGTTTATGTTCGGAAGGGTTGTGGATATGCTGTATTTCCCTATCATCGACACCATCTGGCCTCAATGGGTTCCGTTCGTAGGAGGAAACCGCCTGCTGTTCTTCGCACCCGTATTCAATTTCGCGGACAGCTGCGTCACCGTAGGGGCTCTTTACCTGGTATTCTTCCAATATAAGTTCTTCACCAGGGCTGAAGAATCCGGACCTGAGGCCGAGGGTAAATAATTTTTGGAAGATAGATTTTTTAAGTATCTTTGCAGTCCTTTCTGAAAAGGATCACATAATTGGAGAGTTGGCCGAGTGGTCGATGGCGGCAGTCTTGAAAACTGTTGAGCTGAAAGGCTCCGGGGGTTCGAATCCCTCACTCTCCGCGCTATGCAAAACATCCCAGGTGCCGCACGTCAGTGCGGCATTTGTGTTTGGTGGCCCACCCGTAGAAAGCTCGCTTTCGGAAGGATTACTTGTTCTCTTTTTCGAGAGTGAAGGCGGAAGAACCGTCGAAGCAATGGAGGCAAAGCTCCTCGCGCGGCATTCCGATGCTCTTGACAAGTGTCTCTATCGTATTGAATTTCAGGGAATCCAGGTTCAGCTGGCGAGCGATCTCATCGACCATACGGGCATATTCAGGAGTAGTTGAATCCGTATACTTCTCGACATTGGTATCGCTGTCTCCCTCGAACTTTTCGATTATCCGGCGGGTTATCAGCTCCATCTCGGTCTTGCTGGTGGAGAAGTTCAGGAAAGGACATCCGAACACCAGTGGTGGGCAGGAGATACGCATATGCACTTCCTTGGCACCGCTGTCGTGAAGCTGGCGGGTATTGTCCCTGAGCTGGGTCCCACGGACTATGCTGTCGTCGCAGAACAGAACCTTGCGGCCCTCGAGCATATCAGTGTTGTGGATGAGTTTCATCTTTGCCACCAGGTCACGCATACTCTGGTTTGTCGGCATAAAGGAGCGCGACCAGGTCGGAGTGTATTTGGCGATGGTACGCATATACGGTGCCCCGTGTCCGGCTGCATATCCGACAGCCATTCCTATTCCGCTGTCAGGTACGCCGCATACGCAGTCGACATCTATGTCTTCAGCCTGTCCCATCTCCTTGCCGCACTGGAACCTGGATTCCTCCACGTTCCTGCCGTCGTAGCAGGAAGTAGGGAAGCCATAGTATATCCATAGGAAGGAGCAGACCTGCTTGCGTGGATTGGGAGCGCGAAGCTGCTCGATACCGTCGGCCCTGAGGCGGACGATCTCTCCCGGACCCAGGTAGGAATACTGTTCGAAGCCGAGGTTTGCGAATGCGGTACTCTCTGAACTGACTGCCATCGCATCGTCCTTGCGGCCGACTGCGATCGGGGTTCGTCCCCAGGTATCCCTCGCCGCGATGATTCCGTCTTCGGTCAGGATGAGCATCGAGCAGGATCCCTTGACTTCGCGGTAAACGTTCTCGATGCCTTCCACGAAGTCCTTCCCTCTGACAATCAGGAGGCTGATAAGCTCTGTTATGTTGATCTTGCCGCTGCTGAACTCGGTGAGGTACATACCTTCGCTCAGGAATTTCTTCATCAACGCATCCGCGTTGTTGACCCTTGCGACCGTGACCAGGGCGAAGCGTCCCAGATGCGAGTTGACCAGCATCGGCTGGGCATCCGTGTCGCTTATCACTCCGATTCCGGCATTGCCGGTGAACTTGCCGAGTTCATCTTCGAACCGACTGCGGAAATAGCCGTTTTCCAGGCTGTGGATCCCTCTCAGGAAACCCTTCTGCGAGTCATATGTAGCAAGGCCGCCGCGTCGGGTTCCAAGATGGCTGTTGTAGTCGGTGCCGTAGAAAAGGTCGGGGGCACATTCCCTTTTTGAAATAGTTCCGAAGAAACCTCCCATCGCGTAATTGAATTAAGAAAACGCGAATTTAATCATTTCCGGCAAATAGTCAATGGAATTGTTATCTTTGTAGGCGTTATGGACAGGAAGAAATCCATAGAAGTTGTCGCTGCCGTGATCAAGTCAGGGCACAGTATATTCGCCACTCAGCGAGGCTACGGAGATTTCAAGGATTATTGGGAATTTCCGGGCGGCAAGATGGAGGCTGGAGAAAGTCCGGAGGAGGCTCTTGTGCGCGAAATCCGGGAGGAACTGGCCACTGAGATATCAGTGGACCGGTATCTTTGCACGGTGGACTACGATTATCCTTCCTTCCACCTTACTATGCATTGCTATTTGTGCCACGTCGTCTCAGGTGACCTGGAACTGCGCGAGCACGAAGCCGCGAAGTGGCTTTCGAAGCACCATCTGGAAGAAGTGGAATGGCTTCCTGCCGACTTCGGCGTATTGGACTTGATAAAGAATGAGTTGTAGCACCGTCATCCTCTCGCTCCTGCTTGCGTTGTCCTGGCCTGTTTCTCCCAACAGGCCTCCAAAGCCGGATGTGCGGGTGCTCGAGGTCGAGAGAAGGGAAGGATATGAATGCAGGCTGGTTGAATATTCTTCATCACGCAGTGAACGCCTCAGGACCTACCTCCTTGTACCGGATGGAGCTTCCCGCAGGGACAGGAGACCTGGCCTGGTGCTGCTTCACGACCACGGAGCCAGGTTCGACATAGGCAAGGAGAAGCTGGCGCGGCCGATGTCGTCTTCTCCGGAGCACGTCAAAAGGTCCTCCCGCCAGTGGATAGATGCGAACTTCGACGGAGTCTACCTGGCCGACAGCCTTGCCGCCCTGGGTTATGTAGTGATAGTCCCCGAGCAATTGTACTGGGGCGGAAGGAGTTCCCGGAAATGCCGGGAATGGTCGGAGAGGATGTTCGGCGGAGAGCCGCTTCCTCCAGCCGGGCTGAAGGCCCTGAAGCCGCTGAAGGACGAGGTGTATGAGGGCCAGAGAGCCGTTTACGACAGCCTTGCCGCAAGGGGCGTATGCTGGGCGGAAATGACTCTTTCCGAGGATATTGCAGCCGTCGAAGCGCTCAGGTCCCTGCCCTTTGTCGACAAGCGGAGGATAGGGGCTTTCGGTTGGTCGATGGGCGCCCACAGGTGTTTCCTCCTTTCTGCTTTCTGCAAGCACGTCAAGACCGGAGTCTCGCTGTCCTGGATGACACTCAAGGCTCTTGAGAAGGAACCATATTCCGCATCGGTGTATTCTATGCTGATCCCGTCGATGAGAAGCAGGTACGATTTCCCGGACATCGCCTTATGGCTTGCACCCAAGCCGTATTGCTTCCTGTCCGGGACGAAGGACAGGCTGTTCCCGAAAGAAGCCGTGGAAGAATGCTATTCCAGGATGCAGGAGTATTACTCATCCCGTTCGGCCGGTGATGCGTTGAAGACCCTGTTCTTCGAGGGGGAACATCATTGCGGTAAAGACGAACAGCGAGTCGTCATCGCCCATCTGGATTCCGTTCTGGGCGGACGCTGATATCCGAGTGCTTTTCATCATATTGCCGGTCCCATTCGCGGTAATATTCCATAGCGGGATCTTCGAATAGTGACATCTGGATTGCATTCTCGTGGGTCAGCTTGGTCACCCCGAGCCCTACTTGACGCAAGGGGGTCTTTCCGTCCCATATCTCACTGAGCATCCGCCTGGCTTCGTTGAGTATCACCGCGGTAACATCGGTCGGCCTGGATGTCTGGCATTGCTTCTGGATCACCGTAAAATCCTTGTGCTTGATGAACATCGAGACCGTCGACGCCCTGAAGTCATCCCTGCGGATCCTGTGCGCAACGATGCAGGCCACGTTGAACAAAGCCCTGTCGATGTCCTTCGGATCGGTGAGATCCTTGCTGAATGTCCTTTCCGCACTGTAGCTCTTTGCCTCGGCGATTTCGGTCTCCACGGGAGAATCATCCCTGCCGTTGGCGTTCTCGTGCAGCTGTTTTGCGAATTTCTGTCCTACCAGGCGGGTAAGCTGACCGGTATCCAGGCGCGCTATGTCGCCGATGGTCTCTATCCCGTATGCGAGCAGCCGTTCTTCAGTTTTCCTGCCCACCCAGAGCAGGTCCCTGACACCCAGGGGCCACATCTTTTCCTCCACTTCTTCCGACCAGAGGGTGTGGACCTTGTCCGGTTTCTCGAAGTCGGAAGCCATCTTGGCCAGGAGCTTGTTCGGGCCCACTCCGACATTGACGGTGAAACCCAGTTTGGTCTTTATCTCATCCTTCAGGCTGACGGCGATTTCGACGGGATCCTTCCCGCTGCAGCGGAAACTCATATCGATGAAACATTCGTCGATGCTGAACTGCTGGAGGACCGGAGAATAGGAACGGCATATTCCGATGAATCCTTCCGAACACTCCTTGTACCACTCCCAGTCGCCTCTTACGATCAGAAGGGAAGGGCATTTCCTGAGGGCCATGGATACCGGTTCCGCGGTCTTGATGCCCAGTTTTTTGGCCGGTAGCGAGGCAGCGGTTATTATGCTCCTTCTGTCCGAGGGGTCGCCGGAAACTACCGAAGGGATGAGCCGGATGTCCTCCTTGCCTTCCCGTACCATCTTGACAGCAGTCCAGCTGAGGAAGGCAGAATTGACATCTATATGGAATATGATGCGCTGCATCCTTTCTTAGATCAATATCAACTCCTTGTCTTTCAGGTATTTCCCTATAAGGTCGGAGGTCCTGGTCTTGACGAAGCAGGTCGCGGTGCCGTCAGTACAGGCGAACCATTCGCTTTCGGCCACGCTCCTGTCCATCACCAGATGGACTCCGGAAGCCTGTGGCAGGACGGCGCTGAGGATGGTGGTCGCACCCGGGAGGACCCCGGTGAGGTCCCAGAGCTTGTCGGAAGGAGCGAAGGAGACCCTGGGAATTCCCAGGGCACTGCAGAACTCCCTGGTAACGAAAGGCTTGTCATCGGTGGTTACATACAGGTAGAACTCTGTCTGCTGCCTGTTGCAAAGGAATATGGTCTTGACTATGCGCACCCCGATCTTCCTGTCTATGTTCTGGCAGTCCTCCATCGTTATCCCGGGGTCGGTGTCCACCCTTCCGTAAGGGATGCCGAGCCTTTCGAATGTCGAATATACCTCCTTCTGGAGTTCTGATGAAAACTCCTTCGGCGGAGTATCGTAGATATCACTTACCTTGAACATAATTGCCGTAAAAATAGCAATTCCGCTTTTTTTAGCAAAGTTTGAAAATTATTTTGCGGATTGGGCACATCCCTTTCTTTTTAACTGATGAAATCTTAACTTTGTGAATACACTAATTCTACGATACTGAATGAAAATACCTGCAACCATCTGGCCTGTTCCGGCCGTTACCATTCTCGTTTCCTGCAATGGCAAGGGTTGGAAACAAGATACCGGAGGAGTGACCGTCAAGGTCGCGGAAAAGACTGTCGACGGGCCTTCCAGGGAAACCGCCACCCCGGGGAAGAAGTTCTCCGGCAGGAAGAGCCTGATCATCGTCCCGCAGGAGTCCAAGCCAGTCTTCTCGGTCAGCGAAGCCGGTGGTTCGGTATTGATGGAGACCTCTTCGGTCAAAGCCTGCCGACCTGATAGACCTGTACGTCTATGCCGGAAAGGCTCTTACAGTGGATCTTTAGCAATCAGGATATGTATCTGTTAGGTTACGACATCGGAAGTTCTTCCGTGAAAGCGAGTCTGGTCGACGTCCGGACCGGGAAGAGCGTTGCAAGCACATTCTATCCCAAGCACGAGTCCCATATCATATCCCACAGGATCGGATGGGCGGAACAGGACCCCGGTATGTGGTGGGAGAATGTCAGGACGGCTACCGCGGAAGTGGTGAGCGGAATAGATGTGGCTGCGATCGCAGCGATAGGAATATCCTACCAGATGCACGGACTGGTCTGCGTCGGGAAGGATATGGAACCCCTCCGGCCGGCCATCATCTGGTGCGATTCGAGGGCGGTTCCTTACGGAGACCGTGCCTTCCGGGACCTTGGCAGTGAAAAGTGCCTGGGACATCTTCTGAACTCTCCCGGGAATTTCACGGCCTCCAAGCTGGCCTGGGTGAAGGAGAACGAGCCCGAGCTTTTCGACCGGATCCACAAGATAATGCTTCCCGGTGACTTCATAGCATTGAAAATGACAGGGGAGGCTTGCACCACGGTCGGGGGACTTTCGGAAGGTATGCTCTGGGACTTCGCAGAAAACCGTCCGGCTTCTTTCCTGATGGAATATTTCGGTTTTGACGAGGGATTGCTGCCAGAGATCCGTCCTACGTTCTCGGAGCAGGGCAGGCTTACCCCGCAGGCCGCTTCGGAGCTTGGCCTCAGGGCCGGGATCCCGGTTACTTACAGGGCCGGTGACCAGCCGAACAACGCCTTGTCCCTGAATGTGTTCGAACCTGGCGACATAGCAGCTACCGCCGGCACGTCCGGGGTAGTGTATGGTATAGGCAAGGACCTTTCCTATGACCCTCAGTCCAGGGTCAACTCTTTCGCCCACGTAAACCACAGCGCCTCGGATCCGCGCCTGGGGATACTCCTTTGCATAAACGGAACCGGGATTACCAATTCCTGGGTCAGGCGCAACGTGATCCCTCGGGGAATGATGTACGACGAGATGAACGTCAATGCCGCCGAGGTTCCCCCGGGCTGCGAAGGCGTTGGAATCCTTCCGTTCGGCAACGGTGCGGAGAGGATGCTCGGGAACCGGGAGACCGGCTGCCGGATATTCGGTCTCAACTATAACACCCATAGCTGGAAGCATATTCTCAGGGCTGCCCAGGAAGGTGTCGTGTTCTCATTCAAGTACGGGATGGACATCCTCGCCGGTATGGGGATGGAAGCCAGCACGATCCACGCAGGTTACACGAATATGTTCCTGAGCCCGATATTCCGTGAGACGCTGGCAGGTGTCACCGGGGCCACTATCGAACTGTACGATACCAACGGGGCAGACGGAGCGGCCAAGGCGGCCGGAATGGGAGCCGGCATATACAGGGACCACGACGAAGCATTTTCCACCCTGGAACGCCTTGAGGTGGTGGAGCCATCCTCCGGAGAAGTTTACCTGGAGGCGTATGAAAGATGGAAAGAAGAATTGGATAAAATTATAAACAATTAATTTACAATAGATTATGGCAAAAGAATATTTCCCGCAAATCGGCAGGATCCCTTTTGAGGGCGCTGAAAGCACCAACCCGCTGGCATTCCATTACTATGATGCAGAGAAGGTTGTCCTTGGCAAACCGATGAAAGACTGGCTGAAGTTCGCGATGGCCTGGTGGCATACTCTCGGACAGGCCAGCGGAGACCAGTTCGGCGGCCAGACTCGCGATTATGCCTGGGATGAGGCATCTGATCCTATGCAGAGGGCGAAGGACAAGGTGGATGCAGGATTCGAGATCATGCGGAAACTCGGTATCGAGTATTTCTGCTTCCACGACGTGGACCTTGTGGAAGAGGCTCCGACTATCGAGGAATACGAGGCCAGGATGGGAGAGATTACCGACTATGTCCTCGGGAAGATGGGAGAAACGGGAATCAAGCTTCTGTGGGGTACCGCCAATGTATTCGGCAACAAGAGGTATATGAACGGTGCAGCCACCAATCCTGACTTCGGCGTGGTCGCCCGTGCTGCGGTACAGATCAAGAATGCTATAGATGCCACCATCAAGCTGGGCGGCACCAACTATGTTTTCTGGGGAGGACGTGAGGGCTATTCCAGCCTTCTGAATACCCAGATGCAGAGGGAGAAGGACCATCTTGCGAATATGCTCAAGGCAGCCCGTGACTACGCCAGGGCGAAGGGATTCAAGGGCACCTTCCTTATCGAGCCCAAGCCGATGGAGCCGACCAAGCACCAGTATGACGTGGATACGGAGACCGTAATCGGATTCCTCCGCGCGAACGGCCTGGACAAGGACTTCAAGGTCAACATAGAAGTCAACCACGCGACCCTCGCCGGCCATACCTTCGAACACGAACTCGCCGTGGCAGTGGATAACGGTCTGCTCGGCTCGATCGATGCAAACAGGGGAGACGCCCAGAACGGCTGGGATACAGACCAGTTCCCTGTGGACCTGTTCGAACTCACCCAGGCTATGCTGCAGATCATCCGCAACGGCGGCCTCGGCAACGGTGGGTCCAACTTCGATGCCAAGCTGCGCAGGAACTCTACCGATCCTGAAGACATATTCATCGCCCACATCTGCGGTATGGATGCAATGGCCCGTGCGCTTCTCAATGCCGCCAGGATCGTAGAGGAATCTCCTATCCCGGCGATGGTCAAGGAGCGCTACGCTTCATTCGATTCAGGTGAAGGCAAACGCTTCGAGGAAGGGAAGATGACGCTGGAGGAACTCGTCGATTACGCAAAGGCACACGGCGAGCCTGCACAGACCAGCGGGAAGCAGGAACTCTATGAGACCATAGTCAACATCTACAGCAAGTAAGATGGCAGGGAACTATCAGGAAAAAGGCAGCAAGGGCTATCTGTTTTCGATAGTCCTCGTGGCCGTCCTCGGCGGCTTGCTGTTCGGATATGACACGGCGGTGATCTCCGGGGCAGAGAAAGGCCTCCAGGCTTTCTTCAAGGGAGCGTCAGGGTTCAGCTACACGGACTTCATGCACGGTTTCACGTGCTCCAGCGCTCTCATCGGGTGCATAATCGGAAGCGCCCTTTCCGGACTGCTGGCCACCAGGCTGGGCCGCAAGAAGTCGTTGTTCATAGCAGGTATATGCTTCTTCATCTCGGCGTGGGGAAGCATGAACCCCGAGATGTACGGACTCCTTCCTGTCGGCAAGCCTTCTATGACCCTCCTGGTCGTATTCAACCTTTTCAGGGTCCTGGGAGGAGTAGGTGTCGGAATGGCATCCGCGATTTGTCCTATGTACATCGGAGAGGTCGCCCCGAGCAACATCAGGGGAATGCTCGTAAGCTGGAACCAGTTTGCGATCATATTCGGACAGCTTGTGGTGTATTTCGTGAATTTCCTCATCCTCGGGCATCACGCCAATCCAGTCTATGATGCTGCAGGTGCGATAGCCAACCTTACGGACGCCCAGTGGACAATCGATTCCGGGTGGCGCTATATGTTTGGTTCCGAGATGGTTCCGGCCGCCTTGTTCGCAGTACTCATTTGCCTTGTCCCCGAGACTCCACGTTACCTGGTTATGACCGGGGCCGACGAGAAGGCTATGGGTGTGCTCTCCAGGATCAACGGTTATTCCAAGGCCAAGGAGATCATCCTGGACATCAAGGGAACGCTTTCCGAGAAGAAGGAAAAGCTCTTCTCCTACGGCTTCATGTGCATATTCATCGGCATTATGCTGAGCGTCTTCCAGCAAACCGTCGGAATAAATGCGGTCCTGTACTATGCCCCCAGGATATTCCAGGATATGGGTATGGACAATCCGATGGTGCAGACTGTCATAATGGGAGTGGTCAACATCGCTTTCACGCTGCTTGCCGTGTTCACGGTGGAGAAATGGGGACGCAAGCCTCTCCTTATATGGGGTTCCATCGGAATGGCCATAGGTGCGCTTGGAGTCGCCCTGACCTTCGGAAAGGAGGGCCTGAGCTTCGTCACGATGATGAGCATAATGGTCTACAGCGCATCCTTCATGTTCAGCTGGGGACCGATCTGCTGGGTGCTGATCGCGGAGATATTCCCGAATACCATACGTGGAGCTGCCGTGGCCATAGCGGTGGCTTTCCAGTGGATATTCAACTTCATCGTGAGCTCCACCTTCGTGCCTATGTTCAATATGCACCTTGTACCCGGGGATGACTTCGGCCACTGGTTCACCTATGGCCTGTACGGACTGATCTGCGTCATCGCGGCCGTCTTCGTATGGAAGCTGGTCCCTGAAACCAAGGGGAAGACCCTTGAGGATATGTCAAGGCTCTGGAAGTCCGGGAAAAGAGCTTAATTTCCGTTTATCAGTCTCCTGATCGGCTTGAAGGTTCCGAAGAATCTCGCCGCTATCACCCTGATTACAGTGTAGGCAGGGATGGCGACGAGCATTCCGACTATTCCGCCTACGTGGCCGGCCATCAGGAGGACTATGAATATCTCGAGCGGGCTTGACTTGATGCTGGTCGAATATATGAACGGCTGGAAGAAGAAATTGTCGATCAGCTGGGTGATCGCGAAGATAGCCAGGAGAGTGAGCAGGAGCAGCCAGAAGTTCGGATAGACTCCAAGTACCGCGGCGTTGCTGTATTTCAGGACGAGGCCGAGGACCACTCCGATCGCTCCTCCGATCCAGGGACCGACATACGGGATAACGTTCAGCAGGCCTGCCATGAAGGCGATACCCATTGCAGGGTAGAATCCCAGTTTGGCTATCAGCCAGAGCCCGAGGAAATTCAGTATGGCCACGCCAGTGACCTCGGTGAGCAGTCCGACGAAGTAGCGGGTGAGCAGATGCTCGATGTCTCCGACCGCGCTCATCGCCTCTCCTTCGAACTTGTCCGGAACGACTGAACCCACAATCCTGCGGAAGAGGGTTTCATCCTTGATGAAGAAGAATCCTATGAACATCACCGAGAACAGACCTATTCCGAATGATCCGAGGGCGGAAGCCACCGAGCCGACCACCGATGTGATAGAAGTGAGGTCGAAGGCATTCTTGATCCAGTTCACGGTCGCCTCCTGGACCTTGAAATCCCTGCCGAGAGACGGGATCCGGTCGATAAGCCAGATATTGACCCTTTCAAGCAGGCGGGATATCTCGGAGGCGTTGAAGGAAGCGCTCTGGAGGTTCGATGACACGCTTGAGATGATGCTGGAGACCACCGGGATGACCTGGGTGATGACTGCCAGCAGGATGCCGAGTATGAGGATGAGGGTGAATATGGCCAGGAGCCAGTCCGGGGCAGACTTGCCCTTTATGCGCAGTTTCCTGAGCAGTTTCATTATCGGCCGGCCGAGGAGGGAAACCACTGCGGCCAGCACCATATAAATCAGGACGTTCCTGAAATACCAGCATAAAGCGATTATGATCGCAGCGACAGCGGCCCACATTATGTACCTAGCCAGCTTGTCTGTTTCCCTTTCTTGAGTCATAGCATCAATGGTCGTTTCCACAAAGGTAATCATTTTCCGATTATCCCTCCGAAGTTGTCTTTTCCGCGTTTTTTTGCTATAATTGTAGAATATGGAAATAAAGATATCTGATGAACTGAACAGCATCATCCGCTATGCCCGGGAAGAAGCGATGCGCACGGGCAGCTATGGGATAGGCCCCGACCACCTGTTCCTGGGAATGATGCGCCATTCTGACAATGATGCGTGCCGTCTCCTTTCGGGGCTCGGAGTCGATATGGACGAATTCAAACGCTTCATTGACAGTCATATATTCACGAACGAATCAATCCCTTATTCGGAGGCTGACAAGGTGTCATTCTCCAGGTATGCCCAGAACGTCCTGAGTATCACCGTGATGGAAGCTTCCAAGATGAACGCTTCGGAGGCTACGTCCCTGCATCTTATGCTGGCGCTCTGCCGCACGACGGAGAATTACGGCCAGGCTTATCTGCGCCAGCACGGTGTGGATTACGGAAGGCTCCTTGCGAGGATGAGGGACGAGGGTATGCTGGACTACGGCAACCAGAACAGGAAGGAAGATGATGGCGGAGAGGATGATGACCAGGACGATGAAGAGGGTATCCCGGCTGAAGGCGGGAAGACGTCCGGCAAGACCAAGATCGAGGATTTCGGCTTCGACCTGACCAAGGCCGCTTCTGAAGGCAGACTCGATCCTGTGGTCGGTCGCGATACGGAGATCGCCCGTGTCATCGAGATCCTCGGGCGCAGGAAGAAGAACAATCCGATGCTCATTGGAGAGCCCGGAGTGGGCAAGTCGGCCATAGTGGAAGGCATCGCCCAGCGCATAGCGGGCGGAAGCATATCTCCAGTGCTTGCCAAGAAGAGGCTGATATCCCTTGACATCGCATCGGTAGTGGCGGGAACGAAGTACCGTGGAGACTTCGAGAAGCGCCTCAAGGCCATAATCAAGGAGGCCAGCACCAATCCGGACATAATCCTGTTCATAGACGAGTTCCACACCATAGTGGGCGCCGGAGGAGCTGCCGGAAGCCTGGATGCTGCGAATATGCTCAAGCCGGCTCTCGCCCGTGGTGAGCTCCAGTGCATAGGAGCCACCACCATGGACGAATTCGCGAAGATAGTGGAGAAGGACGGAGCCCTCGACAGAAGGTTCCAGAAGATTGTCGTGGAGCCTACCGACATCCAGCAGTCCGTGTCCATCCTGAACAACATAAAGGAGAACTACGAAGAATTCCACAGTGTCACCTTCAGCGACGAGGCCATCGAGGCCTGCGTCCGCCTGACGGACCGCTACGTTACGGACAAGTTCTTGCCTGACAAGGCGATAGATGCTATGGACGAGGCCGGGTCCATGGTCCGTCTGAGCCTTACGAAAGACAAGAAGACCGGGAACGTGGTGGATGCAGAAGACATCGCCACCGTGGTTTCCAAGATGACTGGTATCCCTGTGAACAAGGTCGCCGAGAGCGAAGGGAACAGGATAATGAAGATGAAGAACCGCCTCCAGGATCGCATAATAGGCCAGGACGAGGCCATCGACAAGGTGGTCCGCGCCATACAGAGGAACCGGGCGGGCTTGAAGGATCCGAACCGCCCTATCGGCACCTTCCTGTTCTTCGGGCCTACCGGAGTGGGTAAGACCCAGCTGGCCAAGTGCCTTGCCGAGTACTTGTTCGATTCCGAGGAGAATATGGTCCGCATCGATATGAGCGAATATATGGAGAAATTCACCGTTTCGCGTCTCATCGGCGCTCCTCCAGGATATGTAGGATATGAGGAAGGCGGCCAGCTCAGCGAGCGGGTTCGCAGGAAACCGTACTGCGTAGTCCTCCTGGACGAGATCGAGAAGGCTCATCCCGACATATTCAACATCCTGCTCCAGGTCCTCGACGACGGGCACCTTACCGACAGCAACGGCCGCGTGGTCAATTTCAAGAATACGATAGTGATAATGACTTCCAACGTCGGAAGCCGTGAGCTTGATGAATATGGCACCGGAGTGGGCTTCGCCACCGCAGGCAAGAATGTCGCCCAGAACCGTCAGACCGTACTGGAGAAAGCCATAAAGAAGTCGTTCCCTCCTGAATTCATCAACAGGGTGGACGAACAGATATTCTTCAATTCCCTGACCAGGGAGGACATCGAGCAGATTATCGATATCGAGCTCAAGGAACTCCGCGACAGGGCGGAAGAGACCGGCTACAAGCTGACGATCACTCCGGCGGCGAAGCGGTTCATCGCAGAGGCGGGTTATGATCCTGCTTTCGGTGCGAGGCCGCTGAAGAGGGCTGTGATGAGGTACGTGGAAGATCCTGTTTCGGAGTTCATAATATCCGACCGGATCCTTCAGGGGAAGAAAAAGAAAGGGGCGACCGGGCTGCGTGTCCTCAAGGTCGGTCTCTCTCCCGACAAGGAAAGCACCCAGGTCACCCTCAAGGAAGACTAGTCGCCCATAACGGCGCTGTCCATTTCGAGACCCATATCACCCATCATCTCGAGGAGGGTTTTGAGGGAGGATTCCGTTGAGATCATCGAAGCGAGTTTCGTGATGTCGTATTCTGTATTCTTCATCGCTGAAAGTGTTTGTTTCTTGTTTACGATGCAAAATTAACCCCAGCTTGTGCCAGTCTAAGGCACAAGCTGGTTATTTTTTAAAAAATATTCAAGAATCTTCCTCGTGTGCGCGCGCACGCGCGTTGTATAAGTCGGATTTTTTAGTTAATTTTGTACGTTTAACCAAAAAGGTAATTCTTTTTATTTATGGATAGTGAGGAAATGATCGTAGAAGGTCAGACCGGCGGGATCATAGAGCCGGTTGAAATCGATCACGAAATGCGCACTGCCTACATCGATTATTCGATGTCCGTAATCGTTTCCCGAGCTCTCCCTGATGTCAGGGATGGTCTCAAGCCGGTCCAGAGAAGGGTTCTCTTCGGAATGGATGGCCTCGGGCTTTCTTATTCCGGTCCGACCAGGAAATGCGCGAAGATTGTCGGAGAGGTACTGGGAAAGTACCATCCGCACGGTGACTCCAGCGTCTATGACGCTCTTGCCAGACTGGCGCAGAGTTGGAACCAGCGTTATCCTACCGTATTCGGCCAGGGTAACTTCGGCTCGATGGACGGTGACCCGGTAGCTGCGATGCGATATACGGAAGCAAAGCTTCAGAAGATCACGGAGGACATACTCAGGGACATCGACAAGAATACCGTCGATATGGTCAACAACTTCGACGACACGGAACTCGAGCCTACCGTACTGCCGACCAAGGCACCTCTGCTTCTCCTGAACGGATCGGCGGGTATCGCCGTGGGTATGGCTACGAATATGGCTCCGCACAACCTTGCCGAGACTTGCGACGCAATCTGCGCTTATATCGACAATCCTGACATCGACACCGACGGGCTGATGCAGCATATCAAGGGACCTGATTTCCCGACCGGCGGCATCATCATGGGCTATTCCGGAATCAAGGAAGCCTATGAGACCGGCAGGGGCAGGGTCGTGGTCCGCGCGAGGACCGAGATCGAGGTCGCCGACAACGGCCGCGAGACCATCGTGGTGACCGAAATCCCTTATATGGTCAACAAGAAGGAGATGATCGAGAAGATAGGTCAGATGGTCGAGGACAAGAGGATCGAGGGCATCACCTATATCAACGACGAGACTTCCCGCGAGGGTGTCCGCGTGGTCATCAGGGTCAAGCAGGGATGCAATTCCAACGTGGTGCTCAATACCTTGTTCAAGTACACCCAGCTCCAGTCCAGCTTCGCCTTCAACAACGTGGCTCTGGTGAAGGGCCGTCCGAGGACCTTGTCCCTGAAGGATATGATCGCGAATTTCGTGGATTTCCGCCACGAGGTTATCGTGAGGAGGACCAAGTTCGAACTTGAGAAGGCGCAGAAGAGGGCTCATATCCTCGAAGGACTCCTCAAGGCCATCGACGTCATCGACGAGATCATCCGTATCATCCGCCACTCTTCCAGTGTCGAGGAGGCGAAGGCCGAACTCATCAGGCAGTTCGGCTTCACCGAGCTCCAGGCAACCGCCATCGTGGAAATGCGTCTGCGTCAGCTGACCGGACTCGAGAGGGAGAAGCTTCAGGCTGAATATGATGAACTCGAGAAGTTCATTGCCCGCTGCAACGAGATCCTCGGCAGCGAGGTCGAGCAGCTCAAGATCGTCAAGCAGGAGACTTTGGAACTCAAGGCCAAGTACGGAGATCCCCGTCGTACCGAGATCCGTCCTTCGGAGGAAGAATTCAATCCTGAGGACTTCTATGCCGACGAGGATGTGGTGATCACCATCTCCCATCTGGGCTATATCAAGAGGACCGCGTTGACAGAATACCGTACCCAGGCCAGGGGCGGTGTCGGAATGAAGGGCAGCGCAACCCGCGACGAGGACTTCATCGAGCATATCTACATAGCCAATATGCATTCTACGATGCTGCTGTTCACGAAGAACGGCCGCTGCTACTGGCTGAAGGTATATGAGATTCCGGAGGGCTCCAGGGCTTCGAAGGGCAGGGCTATCCAGAACGTACTCAGCATCCCGGATGACAAGATCCTGGCATATATCAATGTCAAGACCCTGAAGGATGAGGAATATGTCGAGTCGCACAGCATCGCTCTCGTGACCAAGCGCGGCGTCATCAAGAAGACCGCACTTTCTGCATATTCCCACCCTAGGGCTGCCGGAGTCAACGCCATCAACCTCCGCGAAGGTGACGAACTGTCAGAGGCTCTCCTGACCGGCGGCCACGATGAAATACTGATCGCCGCCCGTGAGGGACGTTGCTGCCGCTTCAACGAGGTAGATGCCCGCGAGATGGGCAGGACCTCCACCGGAGTCCGTGGCATCAATATTGAAGAAGGCGATGAAGTGATCGGCGCAATCAACTATGACCCGTCCGCTGAAGACGCATCAGACCACACTGTACTTGTTGTGAGCGAGAACGGATTCGGAAAGAGGACTGATTTTGATGAGTACAGGATTACCAAGAGGGGTGGAAAGGGAGTGAAGACCATCAACATCACTGAAAAGACGGGTAAATTGATAGCCATCAAGAACGTAACCGAGAACAATGACCTTATGATCATCGAAAAGTCGGGACTTACCATCAGGATGGCTGTTACCGACATCAGGGTTGCGGGAAGGGCCACCCAGGGTGTCAAGCTGATCAACATCAAGGAGGGAGACTCGATTGCCGCAGTTTCCACCGTAGAGAAAAACAATGAAGAAGAACCGGTGAACGATACCGAAGAAGAAAATAACAACTAAAACATTGCGTATAATGAAAAAGTTATTGATTGTGTTGGCATTGCTTGCTTCCGTACAGGTAGCGAATGCCCAGGTTAGTGCCGGAGCAGCCAAGAAGGCTGTCGAGGCCGCTCTCTCTGCTTCCCAGAACCCTAAGAAAGCCGCCAAGGTGGCTACCTGGTTGAAGCTCGCCCAGTCTTATATGGATGCTTACAATGCTCCTGCAGCCAATGTATGGCAGGGTGCTGCCATCAACGAGCTCAAGCTCGCGATGGGTGGTGAGAAGGCTACTGCTGAAGAGAATGTCGTTATCAACGGCGCCCAGTATCTCAAGCAGATCTTTGACAACAAGAACCTCTATTTCAATTCGAACGGCCAGCTCGAGATCATCGAGGTTACCAAACCTGTGATCGAGAATGCTCTTCCTAAGGCTCTTGAGGCCTACAAGAAGGCTTTCGAGGTCGATACAAAGGCTACCAAGGTCAAGGATATCGCAAACGGTATCAAGGCCATCAGCGAAAAGCTTACCCAGGAGGCCTACAACGCATATTCCCTCGGTGACATCAAGAAGGCTGAATCTCTCTTCGAGGCTGCATTCGATGCATCCGCCCAGAAGCCTTACGAGAAGATCGATACCAGCTCCCTTTACAATGCTGGTTTCACTTCCTGGAACCTCGGTGACTACACCAAGGCAAAGACCCTGTTCGACAGGTGCCTCAATTATGGTTATTATGCTGAGAACGGTGAAGTTTTCGCAAAACTCGCCGACTGTGCAGCAAAACTCGATACCTCCAAGGCAGGCCAGGCCCTTTCCAAGGAATATCTTGAGAAAGGTTTCACCAAGTTCCCTGGAAGCCAGAGCCTCCTCATCGGCTTGATCAACTACTATGTCGGCAGCGGCGAGAACACCGCAAGGCTTTTCGAGCTTCTCAACGAGGCCAAGAAGAATGAGCCTAACAACGCTTCCCTGTATTATGTAGAAGGTAACATCCACTCCAAGCTCGGCGAGATCGAAGAGGCTGTCCAGTCTTACCGCAAGTGCGCCGAAATCGATCCTAACTACGAGTATGGTTACATCGGAGAGGGTATCCTTCGCTACAACCAGGCTATCGAGATCCAGGACCAGGCTCAGAACGAATATGATGATGCCAAGTACGCCAAGCTCGTACAGCAGTTCGAAGAGGTCCTCAAGGAAGGCATCGCACCTTTCGAGAAGGCATTCGAACTCTCCAAGGATGAAGTGGTCAAGAGCAGCATTGCCGAATACCTCAAGAACATCTACTATCGTTTCCGTGAGCAGGATGCCAAGTATCAGGCTGGATACGACAAGTATCAGGCTATCCTGAGCAAGTAGTTTTAAGGAATATTCAAGGATAAGCGGGCGACTGAGGCATTTCGGTCGCCCGCTTTCTTTCTATATGAGGACGCGGCAGCCTGGATCTTGTACCGATGCGGCAGGCTGCTCTTCTCCGGATGCCTTCGCTTCGCTCATCCCTCCCACTGCGCTACGCTTGCGGGCCCCTCCCGTTCACGTGGCCACGGGCGGCCACGGGCCCCGTAGAAGACAGCCTGACGCATCGGAGGCAACAATTGAGCTGCTGCTAAACCTTACAGCCCCTCGAACACGTAAAAAGTCCGCCCTGAGGCGGACTTGAAACGCTTGTGGCCTTAGGTGGAGAAATGAATCTTTTTAATAGTTTGTATTAACGAGACACTTGCTCTTCCGTTATGACCTTCTTCGAGTTCTTAGGGGGCAAACAGAAAAGTGAAATAATAGAGAGCAGGAAGCCAACAATAGGGATTGATATGGCCAAAAAGAAATCGAGTGAGGGCCAATGTCCTGCCGCGGCAGCCATTAAAATCATAAAGAGTACAATGAAGGAACACAAGGAAGCAACGATGCCGACAATCATCTTTACCCTCCTTCGCCGATTCCAAATCAAAATAGCGAAGAGGATAAGGATAACACCGACAGCACCGAGAAGTAAATCAACACCCTTTGTCCGATTCCCCAAGAGTATCCATCTTGTTTCCATTACGGTCAAATAACAACCAAGTCCTCCCCATATAACGGAGAATGCCGTATTGATGACAGTGAGGAAGATTTTATTATTCTTTATCGTGGTCACTGCATTGAGGATGGTACGATATGTCATATTATTCTTTGTATTAACTTGACGAATAGGTATTAGAATCGGCAATCTTCAATCTCTCTCTTGATGCTGCGTATATTCTCGATACTGTCAAAAATTTCACTCAATGTGTCGAAAAGCATATTTGACGAGTGACCAATCTTAGCTTCTGAGTTTTCATAGAAAAAATGGGTATCAGTTTCCGTTCCATCATCAAGAGTATATTTTGCGTATACTCCTATTCGGTTCATCGTTTTGTCTTTAGCAAAAGGGTCCGACATATCTTCTATAATTGAATTAAGAAGTTCAAGTCCATGGTCGTCGTTTTCGTTAATATACTGCAAAGCATCTGCCTTCTTTTTGTTGAAAACACCTCTACTACTTGCAGTATACATTTCGTTATAGCGCTTAACAAGTTGCGAATAAAACTCGACAGATTTAAGTCGGTACGAGAGAAGTGCATTAAAGGCAGAGTATGCACTATCTACTTTTACTATCTCCGTAACTTTGGCCCCAGGCATTTCTTCATCAAGGTATGACTGAACATCTAATTCAGCCTGCTTAATCCTCTTTTGTTCGGGATTGCTACAAGCAGCGAGGAGGGCTACAGCGAGAGCCCAAATCAAAATGATAAAACTGACCTTTTTCATATAGATTTACTATTGAATCTGACAATCATTTGTATTCTATCGGTGAAAATCCTTTATAGAGTGACACAAGAGCATCGGCAAGGTTGTCGTAATAATTCGAGGACTCAAGATACTTGTTAAAGTCGAACTCTTTGAATTCTTCTGGTAGTGGGCATAATGCAAATAGTGATCGAAGTGTAATACGCTTTTCAATAATAGAAGAGATGTTTTCTTTTTCAGAGAGGAACTTGATGGCTTTATCTTTCCGTGTGAATTTACTTTCAGTCGATGCTATCTCATTCAGTTCTGCCAAGGTTAGTGTTGATAATATTTCATCTACACTCATATCCTTCCCTGTGTATGCGAGCCCGACCTTAACCAACTCTTCCAAGGGCTTGCGATAACTTACATCTTTGATTATAATAATTGGATTCTTTCTTCCAATATAACCGCTATATGTTTTAATGTTGTCGGCGCCGTATTTTGCTAACATCTCATTCAGCAATGGGACTTGAATTGGTTGATCGAGAATGAGATTATTAAGGGCAGTGGACATCGCAGAAGTTACAGATCCTTCAAACTTGACCATGGAATTGACTATGAATTCGTGCTTTTTGTCTTCTTTGTCTCTTGCGCCCAATCGCTTCCACTCTTCATCGTTTGCGATGAGCTCATTGACTCGTTTCTCGACAATAGGGCGGACTTGAGAAAAGAAAACTTCAACCTCCTTAACCTTAATTCCGTTTTCCATCAGGATGCAACTTACCTTCTTTGACCAATCATAAAACGAGTTCGCATCATCGCAGATGGCAAGAATATCATTTGCTATTTGCTCCGATGCACCGATGAGCGTGACGCGTTTATTCCCAGCGTTACGGAGGGTGATACTCCCATCATCATTACGGACGACGGTCCCCTTTTCATCATTATTACCCGAAAACTCTACTTTAGCTTCAAAATGTGGTTCGAGATGCTTTTGTCTCTCTTTTGACTTCTTGGATGAAGAGTTGATGAGAAAGATAATTGCAACTGCAATTAACAAGAAAACGATTATAGTCATAATTGTAGATTATCCGATAATCAGCCTTGGAGATGTTATGATAATTCCTTTTCGTATGATACAGTGCTTCCCGAAGAACGGTTTGTCATGTGTGATTCCGTAGTTCCGCAAGTAGTTGTAGGATACCCCGATGCCATCTTTTTGCCAATGAGCACTAAGCGCCTTTAGATTGCCATAATAGTAATGCTTATCATCTATCTCAAAATGAACAATTGTGCGTTCTTGTTTCTTCTTGTAGTCCATGCGTTGCACCGAATTCAATCAAAATTATTAAAACGATGCTAATATTCAAAATTTGCCACCAAATAGTTGCACATATTGAATATGCACACTATACTAGCTATTGAGATAACAAAGGACAAGTTATAATCGTAGAAAAGCTAACACCCATTATGGATAAGGTTGTCATATTGGCTCGGGTATCGACCGACAAGCTGTAGTGTCAGCGGCAGGTCAACGAACTGACCGACTATTGCACCCGCGTTGGATGGAGCGTGGAGGCAGTGTTCAGCAACAAGGTATTCGGAGCGAAGCGACTTCAGGGGAGTTTGAGGGGGAACGCTCCCTCAATGAATAATAGGCGCGATCGCGCCCCAAAGCAGAAGCCTCCCGGAGAGGGAGGCTT
>JAGDBQ010000097.1 GCA_017958985.1 Bacteroidales bacterium | reverse complement strand
TCGATGGTCAGTCAGGCCGCTTATATGCGCAGCACCCTGGGAGACAATTATTTCCTCTTCGACCTGGACAAGGAGATGGGTGTCAGCCACGAGTGCAGGCACTGCAAGGTGGGGGACTATCACGTATTGGCGATTACACCTAACGGGACCTCTCCTGTCGTTTACGACCCCGAGGCCATTAAGTGGCTTGATGAAACCCTTGCCGCCATTACTACTGCAGAGCCTGACAAGTATGTCATCGTGATCACACATCCGATGATATACAATACTGTCTACGGCAGCCTGCTCGGTGAGGCAGACGGCGTATGGTCCGTCAGTTCCACCGGGTATTGGGCGACCAGGGTACTTACGGATGTATTCAAGAAATATCCGCAGGTCATCGACTTCGGAGGGCATCTCCATTTCCCTCTCCAGGATCCGCGCTCCATATGGCAGGGTGACTTCACCGTGCTGGGATGCGCCTCGGTCCGTTATATGGCCATCGAAGCCGCGGGTTATGAGGATATGTCGAGTGCGACGGTGATGAAAGACTGCAACGAATTCTCCCAGGGCAACCTCCTGCAGTTCGACAAGAACGGCAACATGAGGGTCCTCCGTATGGATTTCTACAACAATGCCGTAATAGGGGAGGCTTTGACTGCGCAGTATCCGGACAGGGAGACCAAGGCCAACCTGGTTCCTTACAACCATACCACGCTCAGCCTTGCAAACGCTGCTCCGAAGCTTTCCGACCTGATAGTTTCGCTTGAAGATGGCACCGTTACGGCTAAGTGGGCGGCAGGAACGGACGATGAATTCGTCCACGATTACGCCGTCACGCTCAAACAAGGTTCCGTCCAGGTCACCAAGAAGATCCTTGCCGATTTCTACAAGTATCCGCAGACCTCTTCGATGAAGAAGCAGTATTCCGTGAACCTCGGCACCGTCTCCTTGTCGTCTCCTTTCCAAGTGACCCTGGAGGCTGTAGATTCATGGGGCGCTAAGGCTACCCTTACCAAGTCCGTCAATCCTTCGCAGAATGAGACATTCTGGACCGACGACAATGCCGGCAGCAAGGATGTTTCCGGAGGGGAAGGTTCCGTATCCGAGGATTGGCTTTCATATTCTTCCGGCAAGCTTTCCTGGACAGCCAACACAACAGGTTCAGTCAGGACCGCCCAGATCATCCTTCCTAACGGGGCGTCATATTCCGTCACCCAGATCGGAGTGAATGATTTCAAGGGAGACTGGACTTTTGTGGCAAAGGTATTCGGCGGAACCGGTGCGCTCACTCCGACCGCCGACCCGAAGTCTTTCAACGTTTCGATTGCGGGACCTCGCATTGCACAGTCTCTGGTTGATGCAAGCGGTGTCAGCCATACCAACAACATAGGTATCACCGGCCTGTTCGGGGATGCTGTCCTGGATGGGTGCGTGGATATCGATTACGAAGCGATGAATGTCAGGATCGGTCTTTTCCTCGACACGAGGGATGGTGCCGGACAGGTTGTGAACGGCAAGTATGCCACGTTCTTCCCTGGACTGTGCACCCTTTCCAGCACTGCCTGGGGCCAGCCTTGGATCTTCTACGAGACTGAACAGGGGAATCCTGACTATTCCTGGCTGTGGTTTACCGTATCGGAGGATTTCAAGACCTTCATCTACAAGAACAGGACGACCGCTGACATCCAGCTCCAGACTTTGACCCAGTATTCATCCAGCACGATGAATGCGATTTGCGGTTTCGGAGTCGTTCTGTCCGGCACCAATGTGTTCAATCGCCAGACGGTTTCCTCCTACGCGAACTTCTTCCAGTTGAACCCTAAGGGCTACACCGGAGAATTCTTCGAAAGGAAGTGATTTGTCCGCACTAAGCATAAGCAGGCACCGGATCCAACTACGACGTGATTTACCAAGCCAATTACAACAGCGACAATTCTGCCGGCTTGTATTTCGTCAAGCAATAGTCATCGGTACCCTTGCGGCATCCGACCGGCGTTGGACCTGTCTGGGCAGTTACAGGTACCTTTGCGGCTCCCTACAGGCACTTGAACTGTTTGAGGCCTTCGCGGATAGCTGAACATTTATGAAGCGGGCGCCCGGAATTCCTACCTGGCGCCCCTTTTCATGCTCAAGGGTCCATCTCGGCGCACCCTTGAGCACGTTTTCGCCCTTTTTCTCGCTCAAGGGTCCATTTCGGTGCACCCTTAAGCACGATTTCGCCCTCCGGAACGCGACCGGAGGGCCATTTGATTCTTTGAGGTTCTGGTTGCGTACGATTTTTGGGGATAATATACTCAAGTGGAATCTTTAGTTCGCGGTTGAGTACAAAAAGCATCGATTATGTACGTAACCGGAACCTTCACGCGAAGATTCTTGAACGAACCGTGCCTTGCGGTACACTGAGTGGACAACAGGGCACATGGAATGCGGCGAAGAATCTTTCAGGCCGCGCGGATTTTTTATATATTTGTTTTTGTTAAAGCAATGGATATGAAGTTCATAAGTTGGAATGTCAATGGCCTGAGGGCCTGCGCCGGGAAAGGCGAATTCGACAAGGCGTTCAATTCCCTGGATGCGGATTTCTTCTGCCTGCAGGAAACCAAGCTTCAGCCGGGACAGCTGGACCTGGAGTATCTGGGATACACCTCCTACTGGAATTCCGCGGAGAAGAAAGGCTATTCCGGAACTGCAATATATTCGAAGCACAAGCCGCTGGAGGTGACTTACGGCATCGGAATAGAGGAGCACGACCACGAGGGGAGGGTCATCACCCTGGAGATGGAGGACTTCTTCCTGGTCTGCGTCTATGTGCCCAACTCCCAGGACGGCCTCAAGAGGCTGGAATACAGGATGACCTGGGAGGATGCTTTCCGGGAATATGTCAACGGCCTTGCGGCGAAGAAGGGTGTGGTGATATGCGGCGACCTCAACGTCGCCCACAAGGAGATCGACATCAAGAATCCCGCTTCCAACCGCCGCAATGCCGGGTTCACTGACGAGGAGCGCAGCAAGTTCACCACCCTGCTGGAGTCGGGCTTCGTGGATACCTGGAGGATGATGCATCCGGACGAGGTGAAATATTCCTGGTGGTCGTACCGTTTCCACGCTCGGGAGAACAACGCAGGCTGGCGTATCGACTATTTCCTGGTCTCGGAAAACTTGCGTGACAAGGTCGTCGCGACGGAGATCCACAACGAGGTTTTCGGCTCCGACCACTGCCCTGTCGAACTCGAGCTAAGCCTTTGATTTTATCATATTTCATCGTATATTTACAAACTGCATAGGATATGCATAAGCTAATTCAATCAAATAAATATCAAGAAAAATGAAACTCGAAAAACTGTTTGTTTCCATCCTTGCGGCGGCCGCTCTTTTCGTGGGCTGCAAGGAGACCGGAGAGGATTCAGAACTTCCTTCGCTTTCTGTCAATCCTACCGAGGTTACTGTGGACAAGGCAGGCGGATCGCAGTCTTTCACTGTCAAGTCAAACCGTAACTGGACTGTGAAGGCTGACGCGGACTGGCTTGCTGTCAATCCTACTTATGGCAGTGCTTCCAAGAAGGACGCGACCATCACGGTGACGGCTCTTCCAAATGCGGATTTCAACCGTACCGGAACCGTCACTGTCAGCACCGATTTCGACTATAAGACCATCACTGTAACCCAGCCTGGCGACAAGGGCGAGGATACGACCGACAAGCCTGCAGGAAGCGGTACACAGGCCGATCCTTACAATGCAGCCGGTGCCGTAGCCTATGTCAAGAGCCTTCCGGCGGATGAAGAGACATCTTTCGTTGTCTGGATCAAGGGTATCGTAAGCGATGTCAAGATGACATTCGAGGCCAGCGGTACATATGGCAACGCCAACTTCTACATTTCCGGAGACGGCTCTACGACTGCAGAGAACCAGTTCTACTGCTTCCAGACCCTCTATCTCGGCAACAAGAAGTGGACAAAGGGCAATCCTGACATCAAGGTCGGCGACGAAGTGATCGTCTGCGGAAAGGTGGTCAACTACAAGGGCGACACTCCTGAAACAGTAAAGAGCGGTGCCAGCTACATCTATTCCCTCAACGGCCAGACCGAGGGCCAGGGCGGCGGAGACGACTACCAGAATGCCGAAGCCAAGACCGTGGCTGAATTCATCGCGGCGGCAGACGGCAGCAAGTATTACAAGCTCACCGGTAAGGTCAGCGCCTTCAACGCCACCTACTGCAGCTTCGACCTGACGGATGACAGCGGCAAGATCTATGTCTACAGCGTGGCCAACAAGAGCGAATGGTCGAGCAAGATCAAGAACGGAGGCACCGTTACCCTTGCTGGAAAGTATGAATATTACAAGCAGAAGGAGCAGCACGAAGTCGTGGATGCCTACATACTTTCCTTCGAGGATGGCCAGGGCGGCGGAGATGACTACCAGAACGCCGAAGCCAAGACCGTGGCTGAGTTCATCGCTGCGGCCGACAAGGACAAATACTACAAGCTCACCGGAGAGGTCAGCGGCTTCAACGCTACCTATTGCAGCTTCGACCTGACCGATGCCAGCGGCAAGATCTATGTCTACAGCGTGGCCAACAAGGACGAATGGTCGAGCAAGGTCAAGAACGGAGGCACCGTGACCCTTGCCGGAAAGTATGACTACTATGCAGCCAAAGAGCAGCACGAGGTAGTGAACGCATATATCCTTTCCTTCGAGGGTGGCCAGGGCGGAACAGCCCAGGAGGTCAGCGTCGCCGGTGCGATAGCTGCCGAGAAGGACACTGAACTCAAGGTCGGTCCGGCACTCGTGGTTGCAGCCGCTTCCGCCGGATTCCTTATCGAACAGGACGGCGCAAAGCTCTATGTATATGGCAGCAATACGGTAGCGGTCGGAGACAATGTCACCGTGACCGCGACTCGTGGGGAATACGGCGGAGTCGCCCAGCTTACGAACGTGACGGATGTCACGGTCAATTCAAAGGGCAACACCGTCTCCTATCCTACAGCCAAGGACATCACATCATCCTTCGACAGCTACAGTTCCGACACCCGTGAATACGTTACCTTCAAGGGTACCCTGAACATCTCGGGCAACTATTTCAACATCAACGTTGATGGCGCCACTACAGTCACCGGTTCCATAGTCAAGCCTAACGAGGACCTCTCCTCCTTCAACGGCAAGGTCGTGACCGTGACCGGATACTTCCTCTATTTCGCATCCAACGGCAAGTACCTTTATGTGATCGCTACCGAGGTCAAGGGTGAAGGCGGTGAAACGCCTCCGGGCCCTGGTGGAGATGGGGATTTCTCCAGCAACGTGACGTGGACGATCGGCGAAAGCGCATATACCCAGGAAGCAACTGTAAACGGTAAGTCCGGTGTAGAGGTTCTCAAGCTTGGTACCAGTTCAAAGGCAGGCGACGCTACCGTCCTCATTCCTAAGGGAACCAAGGCTGTGTCCTTCTACGGAATTTCCTGGAAGGGAAATCAGACCGGCGTTCAGGTATCACTGGGCGAGACGGTCCTCTATACCCAGACCCTTGCTGCAAACGACGGTGCTACCGGAAATCCTACTTATACCATCACCGTTACCGACAGCGACCATTACACTATGACCCTCCCGCAAACCTTGACGGAAGATATGACGGTGACCGTGACTACCACGCCTGGTGGCAAGACCAGGGTCATCCTGTTCGGAATCAAAGCCGAAAAATAATTGAGACCCAGGGGATACATAGCCAATTGCCTTGCACTGGCAGCGTTTCTTTCGCTGCCAGTGCTGGCAGTTTCCTGCGGGGATTCAGGCAAGGAGACCCACACGGCTCCGCCGACTCTCTCCGTCAGGACCAATCCTGCAGGTTATAATAGCGGCAGCCAGTTCATCGAAGTCAATTCGATCGGAAACTGGAGCATAGTCTCAAGCGAAAGCTGGCTCAGCGTAAGCCCTGCATCCGGAACGTCCAGTTCGAATACGGTGGTCCTTTCCTGGACCGAGAATACCGGAGAGGAAGACCGTAGCGCAACGCTTACCGTCACGAATCCGGGCGGATCGGCAACCGTGAGGTTCACCCAGAACAAGAAGAAGTCCTCCGCAGGCGGGGGAGACGGACCTCAGGGTTATGGAGATGCCAAGGCCAAGGTCCGCTGGCTGGAGCTTCCTCAGACGGATGTATCCGACCCCTACGAGTTCTTCACCCACGATATGGAAGTCCTGTCCAAGAAGACCAGGAACTATTCCTTCTACTGGGATTACGACAACCTCGTGGCCAAGTGGGTGGCATATCCGCTCTGCGGATGGAACATCGGAAGCTCGGTCAAGAGGACGGATGCGTGGGACCTTGACCCTCTGCTTCCGACGGACCTGCAGCCTGTGCTTTACAAGGCTTACGGCGATGGAAACGCCGGCTGGCACGCACGCGGGCACCAGATAGCGTCCGCGGACAGGCTTACCTCATATTCCTCCAATTCAATGACTTTCTATTTCACGAATATGACCCCGCAGATCAATGACAGGTTCAATGCGTCTGTCTGGGCCACGCTCGAAGGGATGGTCAGGAACTGGGCATACAAGTCCGACACCCTCTATGTGGTGACGGGATGCGTCCCCGAGGGAAGCTCCCTTTACTGCACTGACAATTACGGCAAGAAGGTCACCGTACCGGTCGCCTATTTCAAGGCCGTGCTCCGTTACCAGAAAACCTCCACCATCGGGTATTCGGGCTATATGGGCTGTGCTTTCTATATGGAGCACAAGGAATACAGCGGCTCGGCCGTTTCCAAGTCTATGTCGATGTCGGTGGCCGACCTGGAAAAGAAACTGGGTTACGGACTGTTCGTAAACCTTTCCGACAAGGTGGACGAAGCTACTGTCAGGAAGATTAAAGAAGAAAACCCATCCACCGTGTCCTGGTGGTGGCAATAACACACGAAACTGATGAAAAGAGTATTCTGCATATTCACTGCCCTTCTCCTTCTGGCGCCTCTCGCAGGTGCGCAGAAAGTGCAGAAGAGCCACGTCATAGGGTTCTACAACCTGGAGAACCTTTTCGACACTTATCACGACGACGGGAAGAACGACTACGAGTACCTTCCAGACGGAGCAAACCAGTGGACTGACGTGAAGTACCAGAAAAAGCTTCACAGTATGGCCTCGGTGATCCGTGCCATGAAGGATGCCAACAAGGTCTATCACACCGTTCTCGGCGTGAGCGAAATCGAGAACCGCCACGTCCTCGAGGACCTGGTCGCACAGCCTGAGATAGCTGACGCCAACTTCCAGATTGTCCACTACGACGGACCTGACAGACGAGGTGTCGATTGCGCCCTTCTCTACCGTCCGGACCAGTTCACCCTGCTGGAAAGCCGTTCGATACCGTTCACCTTCGAAGACACTGAGATCGAGTTCAACATCGATTCCCTGCGCCAGATAGATTTCCGCACGAGGGACATCCTGCACGTGCGCGGCACTATCGGAGATGAGATGTTCGCATTCTACGTTGCCCACCTTCCTTCCAGGATCGGCGGCAAGAGCGGAGACCTCCGCAGCCGCGGGGCCGAGATCATCTACCGCGATGCAGTGCGGGTGATGGAAGAATATCCGGGCATCAAGATCGCCGTGATGGGGGATATGAACGACAACCCTACCGATGTGAGTATGTGCGAATACCTCCACGGTAAAGAGACTATGGCAGAAGTCGGGGACCTCGATTTCTTCAATCCTTTCCTGTCGATGATCAAGGCAGGATACGGTTCCCTCGCTTATCAGGGAGTCTGGTGCATATTCGATATCATCATGGTCAACAAGGCTATGGTCGCGGCTCCTGAAGGCTCCTTCACCATCAAGCCGATAGTGAAGAAGAGGTTCTACGGCCGCGTGTTCCAGCTTCCGTTCATGACTGAGCAGGAAGGACAGTACAAGGGCCAGCCGAAGAGGACTATGAGCAATGGCGCCTTCATCAACGGCTACAGCGACCATTATCCTACATACATCGTCATCTCGAAATAATAATCTGATATATGATACGTAAATTCATCACGGCTGCCGCTGCATTGATGGCTGGCATCGCCCTCCTCGCTCAGGCTCCGACCGGAGGTGTGAAGGGTACGGTGATAAACAGGTCTGACAGGTCTCCGGTCACCGGCGCCACCTTGAAGCTGATGTCGGGAGCCACCGAGATCGGAACCGTTACGTCCGATGCCTCCGGAAACTTCCTTATCGGAGAACTGGCGGACGGAATGTACGACCTCCAGATCGATGCACCCGGCTTCCTGCAGACGACGGTCAACGTGACCGTAGTCGACGGTTATGTCAAGAATATGTTCAACCTCAGCCTTTCTCCTTCGATCGCCACGATGGATATCGACGACTCGTCCTTCGGAGATTTCGACCTTGACGGAATGGGCTACGAGGACACTCCTACGATCCTCTACGACCAGAACGACGTGTTCAACAACATCGCCAGCTACAATTTCAGTTCGGTGCGTTTCAAGGTCCGCGGCTATGCCAGTGAGTCCCAGGACGTCTACCTTGCTGGAATCAGGATGAACGATGCCCTGACCGGTTATTCCCCGTATTCTCTCTGGACCGGTCTCAACGAGGTTATGAGGAGCAAGTCCACCGTCGTCGGCTCTGAGATTTCCGAATATGGAATCGGCAGCTACAACGGATTGACCAACATATATGCGACTCCTTCCAAGGTACGTCCCGGCAACCGCTACAGCATCCTGACCAACAGCGCGCTCTACAGGCTCCGCCTTATGGGCACATATGCTGTCCCGGAGAACGACAAGGGCTGGTCCTATGCTGTAAGCGCATCCGCCCGTCTTGGTGGAAACGACTGGATAAGAGGAGTTTACTATCGCTCCTTCGCGTATTATGCCGGTATCGAGAAGAACTGGAACGACATCCACCGCCTGGCGTTGGTCACTTTCGCGACTCCGGGCACCCGCGGCGCACAGAACGCTTCCACCCAGGAAGTGTACGACCTGATGGGGGACAATATGTACAACTCCAACTGGGGTTACCAGAACGGCAAGGTGCGCAACGCGCGCAACAGGATAACCTTCGAGCCCATCACTTTCCTCAAGTACGACTTCACCCCGTCCAGGGAGCTGAATGTCTCCGCGACCCTCCTCTGGAGGACAGGAAAGAACGGTTACACCGCCCTCGACTGGTACGATGCTCCGGATCCGCGTCCTGACTATTACAGGAATCTCCCGAGCTATTTCTATATGGAGAATACCGACTTCAACCGCAACAACCCGGCGAAGGCGGCGTGGGCACGCGATGCCTGGCAGAACAACGTGGCCTCGGTCGCCCACGTCAACTGGGACAGGCTTTACGATGTCAACTACAACTCTCTCGGCGGCCGTTCCAAGTATGCTCTTGAAGAGCGCCACGTGGACCAGAACGACCTCAACCTGGGAGCCAGCGTCAAATGGCGTCCGAAGATGAACATCCTCCTGACCCTGGGTGCCAATGGAAAGATCAACAGGACGGAATATTACAAGAAGGTAAACGACCTGCTCGGCGGACAGTATTTCCTGAATGTGGACCAGTTTGCCGAAAGGGACTATTCTTCTTCGGCAACGATGATCCAGAACGACCTGGATTACTTCCTCACCCACAACGAAGCGGAGAAGATCACTACCGGCGGGAAATATGGCTATGACTATTACGCCCACGTGATGAAAGGCGAAGTCTGGGGCAACGGCAGGTTCAATTTCGGAGGCCTGGAGATCAATGCCGGCGGACGTGTAGGGACCTCCAGCTTCTGGAGGGAAGGCTTGATGAGGAAAGGTTTGTTCCCGGGGCTCAACGATGACGGTTCCGAGATATCCTATGGCGGTGCAACCCTCGTGAACCATTATGATTCAGAGGGCAATATGATAACCTCCAAAGGCTTGTCCAAGAAATCAAGCTTCATCACATACGCAGGTAAGCTCAATCTCAACTATACCCTCACCGGAGGTCACAGGTTCTATGCAGACGCCAGCTATTCGAGCGAGGCGCCTCTCTTCGACAAGGCTTTCGTTGCACCGAGGACCCGCAACACCCTGATCAGCGGCCTGACGAATGTCAAGACCCTTTCCGGCGATGTCAACTATATGTACGCCTCCAACGGCTATGCCCTGCGCGTAAGCGGTTTCTACACTACGATCAAGGACCAGACCGACGTGATGAGCGTCTATTACGACCTCAACAATTCCTTCGGTAACTTCGCGCTCAAGGGTATCGATGAAAGGCACGTAGGAATGGAGTTAGGTTTCCAGATTCCGACCCCGGTAAGCGGCTTGTCGGTAGTCGGAGCTTTCACTACCGGTGAATATATCTACACCTCCAACCCGACGATGACGGCGACCGTGGACAACAGTTCCGAAATCATCTACGACAATATCCTGGTGCCGTACTGGAAGAGCAATCCGAAAGTTGACGGCTCGATCCAGAAGCACTATGTCCCGAGCACCCCGCAGACAGCTGCAAGCCTCGGCCTGTCCTTCTTCCACAACTACTGGTTCATCGATGCGGACGTCGATTATTTCGCCAACTCCTACCTCGATATGAGCCCTCTGTACAGGACGGACGCCGCGACGGCCGGAGCAGACGGGACCATAACCCTGGAGGAAGTGGAGTATATGGCTTCCCAGGAGAAGTTCAACAACGCCTGGGTGGTCAACTTCTCGATAGGCAAGTCCTGGTATTACAAGAGGAAATACCAGTACGGGTTCTCGTTCAACGCGAAGAACATCCTCAACAACAGGGACATCAAGACCGGAGGTTTCGAGCAGACCCGTATCGTGGACAACACCGTGAGCAAGGAACGCTACTACAAGTTCGATCCTAAGTACTTCTATATGGCTGGATTCAACTATATGCTGAACCTTTATTTCAGATTCTAAAGCTAGGGAGGAACGACAATGAAAAAGATATTATATTCGATAGCCATCCTGTTTGCCGCAGCAATCACTTCGTGCTCGGAGTGGGATCCGGTATTCGCCAACCAGGGTGTTCCTGATCCGGCTGCCGCAGTCAATATGGACAGCCAGGTGAACACTTCCATCGCCGCCCTGAAGACCCTTTATACGGGCAAGCCTTACCACATCGAGGATGACATAGTCATCGCCGGCAAGATCATATCCTCCGATCTTTCCGGGAACATCTACCGTTCAGTCTATATCCAGGACGAGACCGGCGCGATCGAAGTGAAGATCGGTTCGACGGGGCTCTATAACGATTACAAGTTGGGCCAGACCCTCTATGTCAAGTGCGAAGGGCTTACCCTGGGCAACTACGGCGGAATGCTCCAGATCGGCTACAGCGACCCTACCGGAGAATACGAGACTGCATATATCGACGTCAAGTCCCTGATAGACTCCCATATTTTCAGGGGAGCCGAAGGGCCGGAGATCTCTCCCATAGAGGTGAGCGAGGCCGATGTCAATGCCGCCCTCAAGCTTGGCTACAAGAGTCCTCTTTTCGGGAAATATGTGACTCTCAAGAACTTGACTTACGCCAATGAGATATTCGTCCTGATATATATGGACTCCAACGCCGACAAGAAGGCTTCCTCCAACAGGCTTTTCCTTTCCGACAAGCAGTGGGGAGTGACCACCTGGGCGATGAGCGCAGCCAAGATGAAGGAATATCTTGTCTGGGGAGTCTGGGATACCGCTCAGATCGGTAATTCCGGAGACTACAACTACGGTACTGTAGGAGATCCTGCGAACAGGACCAAACTGATAAACAACGCATCTGCATATTCAGTCAGCCAGTATTTCAAGATGACCGGCGGGACAGAGATACAGGTCCGTTCTAGCGGATATGCCAAATTCTCGGACTCCGAAATCGATCCGGAGATACTGGCCGGCAAGAAAGTGGATTTCACTGGCATCCTGACCAACTATAACGGTGCCGCCCAGTTTACTCTAGTCGATATAGACGGAGTGCAGAAACATTGATGAAAAGGATTCTTGCCGTCTCATTCCTGCTCCTGGCCTTGGGCCTGTGGTCAAAGGCGCAGGTCGTGATAATCAACGACAATCTCTTTACAGGGAGATTGAGCGAAGTGAAGGTTGCCGTGCTCGACTCGGTGTCGAGGGAGCCGGTGTCCTTCGCTTCCGTATATGTAATTCCGTCAAAGGACACTACGATATCCAATTTCACCTTGACGGATACAAGCGGGACGGCAATCCTGGATGAGGTCCCTTACGGGGAGTATTCATTCCACATCGAGATGATGGGATACGTACCTGTCGTCAAGAAGAGCTATTTCAGGGAATGGAGAGTGGATATGGGTACCATCCTTCTCCGCCCGGACGAGAAATTCCTCCAGGCAGCCGTGGTGACCGATGTCGGCAATCCGATCGTGGTCAAGCAGGACACCGTTGAATTCAATGCTTCGTCCTTCCGCGTGGGAGCCAATGCTATGCTGAGGGACCTTATCAGAAGGATGCCCGGGATGGAGATAACTGACGACGGCAAAGTCAAGTTCAACGGTGAAACCATCGACAAGCTCACCGTTGGCGGGCGCACCTTCTTCTTCGACGACCAGAGCATGGCCTTGAACAACCTGCCAGCCTCGGTTGTGGACAAGGTGCGGGTGATCGACCGGGAATCCGAGTCGGCCCGTGCATCCGGAGTCCAGGACGGCAGCAGGGAGAAAGTGCTCGATGTCGCCTTGAAGAAGGAATATGAAGAAGGCTGGTTCGGAAATGCCGGAGTCAAAGGCGGTACCACGTTTTCTTCCTCCGGGGAGGACGAGCCTCTCAGGGACGACAGGGGGTTGTTGTTCAATGCCAATGCCTTGATATCGGCATACAACAAGAAAGACCAGTTGACCTTGATCGGCAGCACCCAGAATGTTTCAGACGATTCCAACCTGGTGTTCGTCCGTTACAGGGGTGGCGAGGAATCGGATCCGTCGTCTTTCGATATGGGTCTTTCAAGCGCCGCCCAGGCCGGCCTCAATCTGAACACATCGCGCATAAAGGATGTTGAAAGCACCTTGAGCGCAAGCTACCGTTATACCGATACGGATACAGGTTCGGAAACCTACAGGACCACATTCCAGGAAGACGGAGACATATTCACTTCCGCGAGCCGTTCAGGGAAGTCTTTCATCGACAGTTTCACATCGAACGTGGAGATGAAGAAGGAGCAGGGCAAGGTCTGGTTCCATTTCAGGCCATCTTTCCGCTATAACCGTACGGACCGGCTGACGTCAGGAGCTTCAGCTGCCGAACGTGAAGGAATCAGGATCAACAGCTCCGAGAACTCATCGCGTTCTCTCGATGTCAACCGTGATGCTGACTTTTCCTCGGATGTGACTATACGTGAACTGTGGGGCAATAAGAAAAGGAGCCTGCGTCTGGGCCTGAACGGCAGTTATGGTGATGGCGAAGGGAACAGTACTGAAGAATCCGTGCTGCATACGGCCGGGCAGACCGAAGGCAGGTCGATGAGGTACGATTCCGGCTCAGGCAGTTACCAGTTGGGAGGATCGGTCATGTTCACTGAACCATTCGGTGAAAAATGGACCGTTTCGACTACGGCGACCCTGGATTTCTCGCACCGGAACAGTATCAGGGATGCATTCGACGCTTCTGGCCGGAACGATTACTATTCTTCAGAATCGGACTCCCGCTCCATAAACCAGCAGTACGGCCTGAGCGCTCAGTATACCTTCGGACAGGGCAGCTGGTTCTCTTTCGGAGCCCAGATGAGCGGGGTGCTCACCGAAACCTACTCGAAGAGTTTCGGAATATCCCAGACCACGGGAGAGGACGAATGGAACTGGTTCCTGACACCGACTATGAGATTCCAGCATATGAAGGGCGACGACAGGATATTCCTGAGTGCTTCCGGATATACCCAGAGACCTTCTTCAAGCCGTATGCTTCCTGTCCTGAACATCACCGACCCTTCCAGCCTGGTTGTGGGGAATGTTTATCTGAGGCCGTTTTCGCTAACATATCTGAGCGCCAACTGGAACAGGAACAACAAGAAGAAGTTCTCGAACCTTATGGTATATCTGTTCGGGCAGGTTACTTCCAACCCGATCACCTATGCCCGCTGGTACGATCCCGACGGTATCCTCTACACCGTGCCTGTCAATGCCAGGAAGCCGTCGTTGAATTCCTCGCTATACGCATCGTACACAACCCCGCTGGATGAAAAGAAAGTATGGTCCCTGACCTTGTCCGCCAACACGTCATACGTAGCGACTACCAGCTATCAGACCAAGTCCGTTATTTCGGGTCTGGACAAGGACACCTTCGACTACTCTTCTTTCATGTCCGGTTTCTGGGGCGACGAATCAGGCGGCAGGTTCTTCTCCGGAGAAAGCGGATTCAGTGAAAGCAACACGGCCTTCGTTTCTCCGACCCTTTCTTTCCGTATAAAATACAATCGCGAGAGCCTGTCCATGGGGGCCGGGGCGAATACTACGGGGAATATATCACGGTATTCCCTGGATCCGGATTTCAACAGGAACACCCTGGACACCAGGTTGACGTACGATGTCACCTACACCTCCAAGAAAGAGTTCGAGCTTTCCAGTGACATCTCCTATGTATTCTACAGGGGATATCCGGTCGGATACGGGCAGAGCGAGTGGCAGTGGAACGCTTCTGCCTCCAAGAACGTCGGGGCGTTCAACCTCAGCCTGACAGTGCACGATATCCTTGACCAGACGCGGAATCTGACCCACTCGGTCACAGGGAATTACATAGAGGACTCCTACCGCCTCGTAATGGGTAGGTACATCCTCTTCGGCATAAAATGGAATTTCGGCAAGATGAACGCAGCTCACAGCCGCCGTGCCCAGGACGCCGCCTGGAACATGGTCTGGTAAGAGAATGGATATTAATTATTTACATATATGAAGAAATCAATCTTAGCTTTGGGAGCAATCGTGATGATGGCAGCCTGTACACAGAACAAGAACCCGTTCCTGCAGGAATGGGACACTCCTTACGGCATCCCGCCGTTCGACAAGATCCAGCTTTCCGAATATATTCCTGCGGTAAAGGCCGGAATCAAGCAGCAGAAAGCGGAACTTGACGCTATTCTCAACAACCCGGAGGCGCCGACCTTCGAGAACACAATCGCCGCATACGAGCTTTCCGGCGACATCCTGGACAAGGTTTCGAACGTCCTGTTCAACCTCCAGGAGACCGAAGGCAGCGACGAGATGAACAAGATCGTCGAAGAGGCCACCGAACTGATCACCGCGCACAGCGACAACATCTCGATGGACAAGAAGTTCTTCGAGAGGGTGAAGGCCGTCTATGACGCCGACCAGAGCGGGTTGACCCGGGAGCAGCAAATGGTCCTCAAGAAGCTTTACCAGAGTTTCACTCGCAATGGTGTGGACCTGGACGAAGAGTCCCAGGCCCGGATGAAGGAGATCAACCAGAAGATTGCCGCGGCCCAGCAGAAGTTCGGAACCAACCTGCTGGCCGAGAACAACGCCTTCAAGGAGAAGTTCGGGATCCCGGTGTCCTCCTACACCTCCGAGATGACTTCCTGCGAGGACAGGGCCCGCCGCGAGGAAATGTTCAAGGCATATTCTTCCAGGGGGAACAATGGCAACGAATATGACAACAAGGCTCTTTGCCTGGAGATCCTGAAGCTCCGCTCAGAGAAGGCCAGGATGCTCGGATTCGACACCTTCGCCGCCTACCAGCTGGACAACAAGATGGCTCGTGACCCTCAGACCGTTGAGGATTTCCTCGACCGTATCCAGAAGGCGGCCAACGCCAAGGCTCTGGAGGAAGTGGCAGAGATGCAGAAGATCCTGGATGAGGACATAGCTGCAGGAAAGGTTGAGGCGGGAGCGAAGATCCAGCCTTGGGACTGGTTCTACTATGCCGAGAAGGTGCGCCAGCGCAAATATGCCCTGGACGAGAACCTCACCAAGCCATATTTCTCTATGGAGAATGTCCGTGGCGGTGTTTTCGCAGCAGCCAACAAGATCTACGGCATCAACGTGGAACCTATTGACGGTGTTCCGGTCTATAATCCTGTCGTGGATGCCTTCAAGGTGACGGATGCCGACGGCTCCCTGCTCGGAATATTCATGACCGACTATTTCCCTCGCGCTTCGAAGAGAGGCGGCGCTTGGATGACGGAATTCCGCCCTCAGTACATCGACAAGGACGGCAACGACGTCCGCCCTGTGATCATCAACGTGGGCAACCTGACGGCTCCTACCGATTCGACTCCGGGGCTCTTCACCATCGACGAGGTGGAGACTGCCTTCCACGAGTTCGGACACGCACTCCACGGCCTTGTTACGAAGTGCACCTACCCTTCGGTCAGCGGCACGAGCGTGGCCAGGGATTTCGTGGAGACATTCTCGCAGTTCAACGAGAACTGGGCCTTCCAGCCTGAGATCCTCGAGCTGTACGCCAAGCATTACAAGACCGGTGAGGTGATCCCTGATTCCCTCGTCGCCAAGATCAATTCCGCACACAAGTTCAACCAGGGTTTCATGACCTCCGAGCTTTGTGCTGCTTCGATCCTGGATATGAAGTGGCATCTTCTCAACGAGGAAGACCTCGCAGCGATGTCCGAGGGCGACCAGGCCGCCAACGTGGCTGCTTTCGAGGACAAGGTTTGCAAGGAGATGGGTCTGCCTGAGCAGATAATCCCTCGCTACCGCACGACCTATTTCAACCATATCTTCAACAGCGGCTACAGCGCCGGCTACTATAGCTACCTGTGGGCGGAAGTCCTGGACAAGGACGCCTTCGAGTATTTCAAGCAGCAGGGAATATATAATCCTGAGGTGGCCGCCAGCTTCCGCAAGAACCTGATGGAGCGCGGAGGAAGCGAAGAGCCTATGGTACTCTATATGAGGTTCCGCGGTGCCGAGCCTGACCCGAGTGCCCTCCTGAAAGCCCGCGGTCTTGAATAGGAATTGTTATAGAACGAACATAATATGAAAAGAATCTTTTTAATTGCACTTGCGGCTTGCCTGACATCGTCCGCTTTTGCGCAGTCTGGGGAAGCCAGGCTCCTCAGGTTCCCTGCAACCAACGGGACCGATATAGTGTTTTCCTATGCCGGCGACCTTTTCACCGTCCCGGTGACCGGAGGCCAGGCTAAACGGCTTACTTCTCATATAGGATACGAGATGTTCGCCCGTTATTCCCCGGACGGCAAGACCATCGCCTTCACGGGTGAATACGACGGCAACCGCGAAGTGTACAGGATCCCTTCGACCGGAGGCGAGCCTGTGCGCCTGACTTTCACGTCCACCAACGGCCGTGACGACCTGGGCGACAGGATGGGCCCGAACAACATCGTGATGGGCTGGACGCCTGACGGCAAGTACATCGTGTACCGCAACAGGACCGGCGACGGCTTCCCGGGGAAACTCTGGAAGGTGTCCGTGGACGGAGGTATGCCTGAGCAGATACCTCTTCCGGAGGGAGGCTTCTGCAGCTATTCCCCGGACGGGAAGAAACTGGCTTACAACCGTGTGATGAGGGAGTTCCGCACTTGGAAGTACTATCGCGGCGGAATGGCTGACGAGGTATGGGTATATGACGGCAAGAAGGTTGAGAAGATCACCGACAACGTCGCTCAGGACATATTCCCGATGTGGGTCGGAGACGAGATCTATTTCGCTTCCGACAGGGATATGACGATGAACATATTCGTCTATGACACCAAGAAGAAGACTACTTCCAAGGTGACCTCCTTCACCGACTATGACGTCAAGTTCCCCAGCACCGACGGAAAGAAGGTGATATTCGAGAAGGGCGGATACATCTATATCCTGGACCCGGCGACGAAGGTCTCCACCCAGGTACACATCACCCTTTCCTCCGACCTGGTATATGCCCGCCCTGAAAGGATGAACGTGGGCAAGAAGGGCCGCAACAGCTTCAGCCTGTCCCCGGACGGGAAGCGCGTAGCCGTCACGGCAAGGGGTGAACTCTTCGACGTCCCGGTAGGCAAGGGCATAACCAGGAACGTTTCCCAGACCCCTGGGGCGAACGAGAGGAGCGCAGACTGGAGTCCGGACGGGAAATACATCGCCTACATCAGCGATGTGACAGGCGAGACGGAAGTCTACCTCTACGACGTAGCCGCCGGAGGAGCTCCCGTGCAGCTCACCAAGGATAACGACACATATATCAGAAACCTCCAGTGGAGCCCTGACAGCAAGCATATCCTCTATACCGACCGCAAGAACCGCATCGTGGAAGTGGATCCTGTCGCCAAGACTTCCAGGACCGTGATGACCTGTCCCGAGGCGGAGTTCAGGGGTGTGGAATATTCACCTGACAGCAAGTGGCTCGCCTACACCAAGCCAGCTGCCAACCAGATGAATATCGTCTATCTGTACAACCTCACTACCGGTAAGGAATATCCGGTCACGGAGAAATGGTACAACTCTTCCCAGCCGGTGTTCTCTTCCGACGGGAAGTACCTGATCTATTCCTCCGACCGCGACCTGCGTCCTATCTACAGCCGTATCGAGTGGAACTATGCCTACGGGGATATGTCCGGAGTCTATATGACGATGCTTGCCAAGGATACACCTTCACCGATGCTTCCGACCGACAGCGAGTCGTCCTCGGTCGACAGGAAGGATGAAAAGCCGGGCGAGAAGCCTGCCGACAAGAAGAAGGAAGTGACGGTCACCGTGGATCCGGACGGCATCCTCGACCGCGTCATAAAGCTTCCTGTCGGTGGTACCCGTATGTACTTCAGCGATGGCAAGAAGCTTTGGTACAGGGATCAGAAAGGAACCCAGGTGCTTGATTTCGAATCCGGGAAGACCGACCTCTGTACCGACGGGATGTTGATGTACCGTCCTGGCGACAAGAAGGCCATCCTGAGCAGCAAGGGCAAGTGGACCGTGGTCGGCTTCCCGGCTCCGAAGGTAGGCGGCGGCGATCCTGTCGATGTGGACAATATGTACGCTACCGTAGATTATTCCAAGGAGTGGCCGCAGGTCTTCGACGAGGTCTGGAGGGCTTTCCGCGACGGATATTACCTTGAGAATATGCACGGACGCGACTGGAAGGCCATCAAGGACAAATATGCCGTATTCCTTCCTTATGTCAAGACCCGTCTCGACCTCAATTACGTGATCGGCGGAATGATCGCAGAGCTGGCCAGCGGCCACGCCTATGTCAGCCCGGGCGATTACCCGAAACCGGAGCGTATCCCGATGGGCCTGCTCGGAGCTAAGCTCAGCAAGGCGAAGAACGGATATTACAGGATAGACCACATCTATTCCGGAGCGACCTACAGGAGCGAGCTCCGCAGCCCTCTGACAGAGCCTGGAATGAATATCTCCGAAGGTGACTATATCACCGCGATAGACGGCAAGTCCCTCAAGGACGTTGACAACATCTACAAGCTCCTCGTAGGCAAGGCAGACAAACTGACCGAGCTGACTGTCTCCAAGACGGCTTCCGAAGGCGGGCGCAAGGTCGTGGTCAGGCCTATCGGCGACGAATATCCTTTGGAGCATTACGAGTGGGTGCAGAACAACATCAAGACCGTTGAAGAGAAGTCCGGCGGCAAGGTCGGATACATATACATCCCCGATATGGGAGCCGAGGGACTCAATGAATTCGCCCGCTACTGGTATCCTCAGCTGGACAAGGAAGCCCTGATCATCGACGACCGTGAGAACGGTGGCGGAAACATTTCCCCGATGGTGATCGAGCGTCTCCAGCGTGAAGCCTACAGGCTCACTATGAGGCGTGGATCGAGTATGATAGGGACTGTTCCGGAGGGTACGCACACCGGCCCGAAGGTGCTCCTCATCAACAAGTATTCGGCTTCCGACGGTGATTTGTTCCCTTGGAGCTTCAAGGCCAACAACCTCGGTACGGTGATCGGCACCCGCACCTGGGGAGGCATCGTGGGCATCAGCGGTCCGCTGCCTTATATGGACGGTACGGACGTCAGGGTTCCTTTCTTTACTAACTATGACGCCAAGACCGGCCAGTGGATCGTGGAGAACTACGGAGTCGATCCGGACATCCTCCTGGAGAACGACCCGGTGAAGGAATATGCAGGTGAGGACCAGCAGCTCCTGAAGGCGATCGAGGTTGCCCTGGAGCAGATCAAGACCACCAGATCCAACAAGGACCTGCCGGGCGTACCTGCTCCCCGTACCTTCAAGGATTTGGGTCTTCCGGAATAATTGACTAATTTTGGGGTATGAAAAAAGTATTCACGATTATCCTGACGGCGATATTGTCGCTGTATGGAACGGGCGCTTATGCCCAGATGGTCCAGGGCGAGTACAGGATGACGGCCGGCGGTGGCTTTACGATGTTCTCGCTTACCGGAAGCGACAAGGGACTCGTTATGGATGAAGTCATACCTGGTTTTTACTTCGGAGCTGACATCGATTATGCCTTCTCCACCATTGAAGGCCTTTCGGTCGAGACGGGTGCCTACATCATGCACTACGGCAAGGCATTTTCCTTCAATAAAGGCGAAGCCAAATCTTATCACGCCAACTATATCCGGATTCCGGTCAACCTCAAATATGAGATTCCTATGGAGACCGATGGTTTCGCCCTGGCAGCCTTCACCGGCCCAAGGTTCAATCTCGGACTTGCAGGGAATATGTTCAGTACCGGACTTACCTATATGGGGCTCAGGGGGCCTGATGCACAATGGGGTTTCGGCCTCTCGGCGATAATCCAGGACGCTATCGTCCTCAGGGCTGGTTACGACCTTGGAATCACCAAGTGCATCAAGGACAGCAAAGCCTTGGGATACAACGACATCAACGTGATGCGCAATACCCTCTACTTCGGAGTAGGCTTCGCATTCTAGTCCAGGATCGACATCCGGCGACTTCTAACGTGTTGCAGTATGGGACTCAGTCCCGTGCTGCAACCCTTTTGTAGTCGGCTCCATATGGATGGTCACGAGAGTATCGGCCCCGAAACGTCCTTTCAGACGGCGTTCTATCTGGGAAGTGAGTTCGTGAGCTTCGAACAGAGGCAGGGAGCCGTCCATCCTGACGTGTGCCTCGATGGCGATGCGGTTGCCGACCTTCCGGGTGCGCAGGTTGTGTGGTTCGGATACGCCATCACAGGAGTGGATGATGTCGAGGATATCCTTTTCCGTCTCCTCGGAAAGGGATTCATCCGTGAGTTCTCCCAGGCTGGGGCGCAGTATCTTCCAGGCTACTCCAAGGAGCATCGCACCCACAACGATGGAGGCCAGCGGGTCCAGTACCGCCCATCGGCCGCCCAGGAGGATCGCTCCACCTATTCCGATTGCCGCTCCGATGGAAGACAGGGCATCGCTCCTATGGTGCCAGGCGTTGGCCGTCAAAGCAGTCGAGGACAACCTGCGTCCCTTGACAGCCGTGTATTGGAACATCAATTCCTTGACTATGATGGACAGGAGGGCTACCCATAGGGCAAGGGTTCCGGGCGGAGTGAGGTCTTTGCCGTTCAGCCAGGCAGCGAACTTCAAGGCTCCTGAAACGATGATGCCGATTGCGGCGGCCACGAGTGCAAGGCTGATCAGCAGGGATGCGACAGTCTCGAACTTCCCGTGCCCGTAATCGTGAGTCGGGTCCTGCGGACGGGCGCTGATCCCTACGAATACCAGGACCACGATGTCGGTTGCAAAATCCGACAGGGAGTGGACAGCATCCGCTATCATCGCGGAGCTGTGTCCCAATATGCCGGCAATGAACTTGGCTATGACCAGAAGCACATTCCCGGCGCTACCGACAAGTGTCACCTTGTAAATCTGCCTTTCCCTATCCATGGTCCACATCTTTCAGTACCGCAAAGATAACTGTATTTTTCGTATCTTTACTGAAAGATGCAGACTCGATATGGACAGGAGGGAATTCATACGTTTTTCTTCAATCGGTTTGGCGGGACTTGCTTTCGGCAGTGAAATGTCGTTGCTTGATGCCTGTGCCAGGGATTCAGGAAAGTATTCGATAATAATCTTGGGCGACACCCATTTCGATACCGAGCCGACCTCGGTTTATCATTCTTTCTATGCGGAGCAGGATGAGCGGCTTCACAGGATCCAGTACGCGGAGTTCCTGAGGAACGGAGAAATGTGGAGGGAAAGGTGCCCGAGGCTTCTGGAAAGGGCTGCAAGCCTGGTTTCAAGGGAAACGAAGATGGTGTTCCAGATGGGAGACCTGATCCAGGGGGACTGCGGCAACGGCGAGGTCCATACGAAGATGCTCAACGACGTGATGAACCGGTTCAAGGGGACTTTCGGTGACCTGCCGTTCGTAACGGTCGTGGGGAATCACGACATCAGGGGAGTGGATGCGGAGAAGGCTTATCGGGACTATATGCCGGCGAGAATGTCGAAGGAACTCGGGAAGGAAATAACCAAGACGACATTCGGATTCAATATAGGGAACGACGCATTCATATTCATCGACTTCAACAAACCGGACAACGACGAGATAGAGAAGCTGCTCAAGGACACTGAGGGGGCGCGTCATACGTTCGTGGTGTCACACGGGCCGATATTCCCTTACGACGGGGGAGATTCGCGCTGGTTCTTCCACGGCAGGCTGAAGCATACCGACGAAAGGCGTCATTTCCGCGCGGAGTTCGCAAAACGCAATGCCATAGCCCTCTGCGGGCATATCCATACGACCGAGTTCTATGATTGGTTCGGCGATGGCGGAAGGATCACGCAGATGACGATGAACAGCGTGTGGTCGAAGGAAGAATTAGGGAAGTACGATATAGTGTCCGAGGGTCCGGAAAACTATGGTTCAATCCGGGCCGGGCAGGCAGAAGCTTCCGGTAAGGAAATGCCTGCCGACGACGTGGAGCTGTTCAACGAATACAAGCCGGGGCTGAAGGCATATTCAGTATCCCGCGCAGCCGGTTCCTACAAGCTGAACGTCTCCCGCAAGCACGTCACCGTCGAATTCCACGCCGGCGATTCCCGTGAGATCTCGAATACTTTCGTGCTGAGGTAGCCCGTCATGCCCGACCTGTTCGGGCATCTCCGATCAGCCGCCGGGGGATTCCCGGTCAAGCCGTTAGATTCCCGGTCAAGCCGGGAATGACGGATGCGGGGAGATTCCCGGTCGAGCCGTGAATGACGGATGCAAGGGGATTCCCGGTCAAGCCGGGAATGACGGAGGTTGGGGCTTGGATTGATGGGCGAGCTGGAGAGATCGGTGGGTATCGGCCTTTCATCGGCCCCCTATCGGCCTAAGGGGAAGGTGCGGTGCTTTGCG
>JAGDBQ010000096.1 GCA_017958985.1 Bacteroidales bacterium | reverse complement strand
CATATCGACAACAGAGGATGTCCGGCCCCCGAACCTGGCGGGAAAACCGCTCTTGTAGAAATCCAGGCTTTCGACGGCATCTGTATTGAATGCCGAATAAAGGCCCAAAAGGTGGCTCACCTGATACACGGGTACGCCATCCAGAAGGAAAAGGTTGTCACTGCCGTCTCCGCCGTGTACATAGAGGCTTGACATAAGTTCAGTGCCGGCCGCAACTCCGGGAAGGACCTGGAGAGTCTTGATCACATCCGGTGAACTCAATACTGCAAAGCCCCTGTTGAAAGCTTTGCCATCTATCCTGGTGAGACCCGTCTGAGTGGTATTGAGATCCCTGTCGATATAGGAGGTGATCCTTGATGCTGCCAAAGTATCCAGCAAGGTCTCCGGATCGATAACGGAGTGAATGCTCTCTATGGAAGGTTTGTACGCACGAACCGCTACGTACTTGCGCTTGATGTCCCATTCCATTCCCGTCCCCTTGAAAAGGTCGCGCAGCGCATCCTTAAGCTTGACGGAAGCATCAACGCTGCCGGATCCATTATATGGGATATCCAGATTTACATTGGAGTCGTATATGAAACTGACCCCATATGCCTCTTCGACCCAAGTCATCCGCTCCTTCACAGTTGCCTGGGAGGCTTTCTGGGCGAAAGCATCCGTTCCGGTGAAGAGGGAGGCCAACAATACCGGAACAAGCAGTTTCAGCAGCTTTTTCATATACAAGTCTTTATTCTGCATCATCCGGGTCATTTCACAGTAATATTGATTTCAAGTGCGGAAGAGATTGCGTCTACGATGGTTTCTGGATCCTCATCGATGAAGAACGATCCGGTAAGGACCCTGTCTTGTCCTTCAGGAGAGGTGACAAACTCCCTTCCATAATAATCCGACAGCTCGGCGAGCACCGTATCCAGCGAAGTGCCGTCATATTTGAATACTCCGGTCATCCAGGCAGTTGGATTCGGGAACGAGACTTCGACGATTTCCGGAGCTTCAGCTCCCTGCTGGAGGACGGACTCCATTCCGGAAGTAAGTATCACGCCGTCTTCACTGCCGGAAAAAAGGACCCTGCCTTCGAACACATCCACAGACACATTTCCCTTTGACTGCTTCACCTGGAATTCAGTGCCGAGCACCTTGACAACGGATTCACCGGCGTTGACCTTGAAGGGACGATTCTCGTCCCTGGCAACTTTGAACAGCGCGGTTCCTTCCAAATTGACATTTCTACCGTCCTTCGAATCCGAATATCTCAGACTGGCTCCCGGACGCAAGGTAACGATGCTTCCGTCAGGAAGTTCCACCCGCTCGGGAGTGTTGACGGCCAAGTATTCCAAGGTGGAAGAAGCCGGACGGAAAAGAAATACCAGGAGTATCACCGCAGCTGCAGCAGCGGCTGCCGCAACATATCTCCAGATAGGGAAAGACCTTATCCTTCTGTCTTGGGCATCCGCTTGTATTCCGCCTTCGAATGCGCCCTGCCGGTAGTGCTTGAGCACAAAGCCCAGCATGCGTTCCATTTCCTCTTTCATATTCTTTTTTTTAGAGAAGACGGAAAAAGCGGCAAATAATACCACTCCCCTTCTGAAAAAAAGAAATTATAGGCAGAACAGGAAGTTCAGAATCTTTTTGGAATTCTTGCGAAGGGACTCGATTGCCCTGAAAATCTGGTTGCGGACGGTATTCTCGGAGAGACCTTTGAGACGGGCTATATCGCTGTATTTCAAGCCGTCCCTTTTGCTCAAAAGCAGCAGTTCGCGACGCTTGGGCGGGAGTGAGTCGACAGCCTCCCAGAGCCTGACTTCTATCTCGGAACGTATCTGAGCCTCCTCATCGCTTATATACGAGAGATCATCCATCGGAGCGATCCGTTCCTTCTTTCTCGACCTCAACAGATCGATGCAACGGTTCCTGACAGAATTGAAAAGATAGCTCTTGGGGTTGGACATTTCAGGCTTATTCTTTATGACGGTGGCGAAACACTCCTGAACGATATCCCTGGACTCATCGAAATCCCCCATATAATGCAGGGCATACAGGCATAGCTGCCTGAAATACTGCCTATACAGGTCTTCGATGTCGATAAGGGCCATCTGATGCAAGTTTAAGTCAATCCTTGATAGTGCAATATATGAATTATTACGGTAAAGACAATCGGATTTCGTATCTTTGCTAACGATGAGAAAGACTGACATAGTACGTTCCGTTCTGGCGGTCGTGGGCATAGGGCTGGCGCTGTATGTGTTTTTCAGTGCCAGGTCGTGCGTCAAGGAGCGGCGCTGGCTGGCCCTTGGCCCCATCGAGAACCATCCCGTCAGAATCTACGACGTCAAGTTCGCACAAGAGTTCAACGACCTCAACGAAGCGCAGCTCGAAGTTGCCAGGGCCATTGGCATCAGGCCTGTGGCCAACCGGCAGGAAGCAGAAGGGCTCAAATCCGACTTGGTGGAGCTGACTGCGACCGACACCTATGTCATCGACTCCCTCACACATTCCATCCCCTACCTCATCCCTTCTGCAAAGGAACTTCTCGACGACATCGGGCGGGCGTTCCGGGACTCCCTGGTATCCAAGGGCCTGAATCCCTACAAACTGGTCGTCACCTCAGTCCTTCGCACCAAAGAGGACGTAGCGACGCTGAGCAAGGACAACATCAACGCCGCGGAGAACTCCACCCACTGCTACGGAACCACCTTCGACCTGGGCTACTGGCGCTATGTCAAGATACCCGACCTGAGAGGCCGTCCGTATGAGGACGTCCCGCCGGAATACCTGCGCGCAGTCCTCAGTCAGGTCCTGAAAGACATCCACGACCAGGGCAACCGCTGCCTCGTAAAATACGAGAGGCAGCAGAACTGCTTCCACATCACGGTCAGGCAGCGTTAAGCCCGTACCGTGTCGGTATGTAACAAGGTCAAACGGAGAATCTTTCCGCCATCTCTAGCCAGCAGCGTGTACTGTCCCCCAGATTCGCTCCGCAGGATTCGCGGTACAGGGCCCAGACAAACCAATAATAGGCTATGATGGCGGTATAGCTCAGACAGTGCGATTCCAGCTTGGGAGTCCAGGAATCGAGAAGGTATTCGCGGATGAACTCCCTGGCTGTATCCAAGTCGTACATAGCATCCACGATGTAGTATCCCACGTCGATGCCAGGATCGGACCATCCAGAGTACTCCCAGTCTATGAGCATTACGTCCCCGCCCGGCCGGATCATCCAATTATGCTTGTATGTGTCGCCGTGACAGAAGCATTTCTGCACTCCGTCACCGAGCGTCGATCCATAGAGCTTGTGGATCCGGGACTTGAGGTCCTCGTAGGGCTCGAAGCAATGCGGGTCATTATCCTTCAGCAACGCCTCGATCCCGCAGGCATCCTCCCAAGGACGCAGGCCATAGTCCACCTTCACATCCGAGGCGTGAAGCTTCCGGAGTACGCCGAGGACCAGTTTGGAGTCTTCCGCACTCCCGTAATCCGGCTCGCGGAACTCAGGCACATACCTGCTGATCTTCCACCCTTCCTCCACATCGATGTGGATATACGTAGGATCGATGCCCAGAGCGCGAGCGTTCTCCAGCGAAGTGCGCTCGTTTCTCCGATCGATGATTATCTCCGTCCCGTCACCCGGATGCCGATAGACGTAATCCTCTCCGGCTATCCGGAAAATGAAAGAGGTGTTGGTCAGTCCCTCGTTGATGCATCGGAACGCAACTATGTCTTCGTCCGCACAGCGGAAAACCGACTTGATGTTGGCGATGATCCTGCTGTTGGAATCGGATAGATATGTCCTGTCGAAATCGCGGAGCTCCTCGAAAAAATCGAACTCATAGATGCACCCGGACGGGTATTCCTTGAAATAGAATGGCGGCAAGGACTCCAGATGTTCCCTGACCAGTCTTTCCCAGAACACATTGCGATACCGTCCCACGAACCGGTCCGCCTCCACGATGCTGAAGAACTCCCGGCAGAACTCCTTCGTCCAGAAAGAATGCCCCAAAAGGATCAGGCCAGAAGCGCGGTCTTTCTCCATAGCCGTGATACGGCCGGTATCGTCCACGTCCACATACATCTCGTTGGTCTTGTAACCAATGCGATGCCCGGCATAGAAGCTGTGCTCCTCCTCTTTACGGAACGGATTGGACACGAAGTAATCGTCGCTGGAGCAGACATAGCTGTCACCAAGTACATCCTTTGCCAGACGAAGGCTCTCGATATTGTTCATCGTCTGGAAGGAAGGATTGATGATGAACTTCACGCCATATTTCTCCTTCAGATAGAAGAACATCTCCTTCTTATACCCGAGGACGAGAGTGATATCCGTTACGCCGGCCTCCAACAGCTGCTCGATCTGTCGGTCAATCAGGCGCTGTCCGTTCACTTCGTACAGACCTTTCGGCTGTTCCAGCGAAAGGGGTACGAAGCGCGTGGCTGCGCCTGCTGCAAGGATGACTGCGTTACGGACCTCTATCATATCCTAATAATCGTTTTTGGACGACAATCCCCGGCAGACTGCCTTCAACACGCTTTCTTTCGCACTCTTGTAAGGCTTGCCGGCAAGAAGCAGCCGCTCGACCTTCAGGTTCCTTATCTCTTCCGAAGGGATGCCATAAGGGTTGTCGGACAGGACGACCATATCCGCAAACTTGCCCGCTTCCAGCGAACCGCGTTCCTTCTCATCGAAAGTCGTAAAGTATCCATTAAATGTAGCCATACGCAGGGCATCCCTGACGGATATGCGCTCGGAGACATTGGGATTGTTGACACAGCGGTCGATCCAGACGATGGGATCAGGCGCGGTACAGGGCGCGTCAGAGCCGAGGGAGACGACTATGCCGTTGTCCTTGAAGGTCCGGTTGGGGTTGAGCCGGGAAACGCGGTCAACGCCCATTATGCTCTCCAGATACTCGTCAGGCTCCTGCTTCCAATTGATGAAGGCGCTCTGGACGGGCATAAGGATATTATAGTCCCGGCAAATCCTGATGCCTTCCTGCGTGGGCAGGCAGTCGTGGATGATGCCGTGGCGGTGGTCTTCGCGGGGGAAATCGTCCAGGGCCGCCTTGAGACAGCGAGCCGCCTGGTCGAAGGCCTTGTCGCCGATGGCGTGCATCTCTATCTGCAAGCCGGCGCGGTTGGCCTTCTTGCAGAAATCCGTGACTTTATCGTCGCTGTAATACAGGACTCCGTCCCCTCCGTCAAGGTAGGGTTCGTTCATAGCCGCGTCGTGCGAGCCGAAGCAACCGTCGAGGGCGCACTCGAAACACCCGCCGATACGGGGCAGCCTGCGCGACCTGGCCACTGATACGTCCATCGACTGCGGGAACACCCGCACTTGGAAGCCGTTGGTCAACGACTTGGCGAACAACTTTTCAGTAGTGATGTCGAGGTTGGCGACAAAACCTACTCCGCTGACCGTATGCACCATTCCGATGCCGCGGGCAGCCTCGAAATCGGCCGCATCCTGCATCCTTGAAAAAAGGTCGATGACACTGAGCGAACCGGAGATATAGTCGGACACCTTGAAGAAGGCTTCCTGGTTCATCTCGCCGGTATCGGGATGATAGCCGCGAAGCCTGCGAACCTTGCCGTCTATCTTCTTCAAAAGTTTCGTATTGACGATGCAAGCGTGGCCGTCATACTTCACCACCATCATCTCCTTGTCGGGACAGACCCTGTCAAGCTCCTCGCGTCTGATGAGACGACGCTCCTTCACGCTATACGGCGAAGCGCCGAAAGCTATGAGCGTCTTCGCCCTGCCGCTGCGGGCATAGAAGTCCGCTATCATCTGCGAGATATCCACGTTCGATTCCGCATCCATCACATTGAGACCGGAGTTGAAGATGGCGAAGGATGCGAAATGCTGATGCGAATCAACGAAAGCCGGGATCAAGGCCTTCCGGCCCAGATCGACCATCTCCGCGCCGGCATAACGCTCCGGCAGTTCATTACCGACGAATACGATCCTGCCCCGGTCTTCAACCAGGAAACTGAAGACCTCGTCACGGGCATTGACGCTCAGGATGATACCCTTATAACACTTCATCGTTGCGCGTTAAGGGGCTTGTATCCTTTGTATCCGGGGTCCAGCACAACCAGATCGTGGAAACTGTCTATTTCCACGATATCGCCTTTCTGGCACTCGCGTATCTTCACATCGTAATTGTCTTTCCTGAGAACCAGAGGGACGAATTCGTAGAACACGTCACGTCCGCCATCCTCATTCCAAACGCTCTCGATATCGGAGCGGAGCTTGTCGCAGTCCTCCGGCGTCCAGAAGGATATGCCATAGCAATTGAAGCAATTGGTGTTGCCCTTGCGATAGTTGACCGCACGTCCATTCTTCTCCTCCAGGCACCAGTCGTCGGTCTCCTTCACATAGGAGCCCAGGTAATCGCTGGAAGTGTGGTACTTGTGGATGACCTCGGGGTTCCTCACCAGGAGGTCAGCTTCGCAGATGTAGCATCCTCCGCGGAGTTTGTCCAGAGCGGCCCGCGCGGATGAGATGCTGTTCGTAGTTTCGTAAAGGTCATTGTCGACGAACTGGAGGAAAGGATACTTCT
>JAGDBQ010000095.1 GCA_017958985.1 Bacteroidales bacterium | reverse complement strand
GACAGGTATCCTGACAAGTCTGCGGTCCAGGGTATCGTAACATTCCACCTCCAGGATGATATCACCGGCCTCCCTGCCATAGGCGCCGATGTTCTGTACGGCGGAAGCCCCTACTTCTCCGGGAATGAGGGACAGGTTCTCGGGGCCCCAGAATCCCTTTTCCGCACACCACCGGCAGAAGTCATCGAATACGACCCCCGCTCCGGCACGCACCACGGTCTTTCCTTCCGGCACATCCCGGCCTCCGTCGCCCGGGACCAAGATGAACTTTATTCCGGAATGCAGTATGGTCCCCGGGAAATCCCCGGTGAACAGCAGGTTGCTGCCTCCCCCTATGTGGAAGAACGGTTGAGGGAACTCCTGGGCACGGGCGAATATGGAGTCCAGCTCTTCCAGGGAACCATATTCAATGAAACACGCCGCTTTCACGTCCATCCTGAACGTGTTGAAGCGGCGCAGGTCTTTGTCTCTCGTGATGTCCATCATCACAAAGATAAAGAATATTTCGCTATGCTGAAGTCTTTCCTCGCTCTATCTTGTGAACAAAAGTGATGAGCACGCTTCCAAGCACTCCGGCACACAATGAACCCATCAGCACGGCGACCTTTCCCATATCGCGGAGCTTGACCATTATCTCAGGCGTCTGCTCCCCGAAGGAAAGAGTATCCACGAAAATGGACATCGTGAATCCTATTCCTCCCAGGCAGGCAACGGCTATCAGCATCTTCCAACTCGCTTTTGCAGGCATCTCTCCAAGGTGGAGTTTCACGGCGATGAAACTGGCCAGGGCGATTCCGAGCGGCTTCCCGACCAGCAGGCCGAGGAATATTCCCATACTTACGCTGCCAAGGGCGGGATCGATATGGAATACGTTGAAGTAGGAGACATCCGGAATCTCGACCCCGGCGTTGGCAAGGGCGAACAACGGCATTATCAGGAAGTTGACCCAAGGCCCGAGGGCGTGCTCGAGACGGTAGCTCATAGGAATCGAGCCCTTCGAAACGGCTGCGATCCTCCTGAGGCAATGTCTCTGCGGTCCGTTGGGGAACACCAGCGAAGAGGTTTCGATGGTCTTGTATTCATTGAGCCTGTTGATGTACTGGATTCTCTTCCTGTGGAAATATGCCTCGTTGTACCTCGGGGTCATCGGCACCAGGAATGCCATCACGACTCCCGACATCGTGGAGTGGATTCCGGAATAGTAGAACAGAGCCCATATCACCAGCGCCGGAATGAAGTAATACCAGCCTCTCTTCTCTCCCAGCCTGTTCAGGACCAGGACCAGCAGGATCAGCGCTATCGCGATGCTCAGTAGGCCGAAATCGATAGCTCCTCCGTAGAATATGGCCACAACCAGGATGGCTATGAGGTCGTCGGCGATGGCCAGGGCCGTGAGGAATACCTTCAACGAAACAGGAACCTTGTCCCCGAGAATTGAAAGGATACCGACGGCGAAAGCGATGTCGGTGGCCGTAGGGATGCCCCAGCCTGATGCTGCTCCGGTACCGTGGTTGATGACGGCATATATTACCGCGGGCAGCAGGACTCCTCCGACTGCCGCGATCACCGGCATCAGGGCCTTCTTCATACTCGAAAGCTCACCGCTCCTCATCTCGCGCCTGATTTCCAGGCCTACGGTGAAGAAGAACAGTGTCATCAGGATGTCGTTGATAAAACTCTCGACGGTCATATCCTTCGGGAACATAATCCCTTCTCCGTCAGGAGTTTTCAGATACAGGGAGAGGTCTGTCTCCAGCAAGTTATGGTAGAATTCCTTCGTGAAAGGAAGGTTGGCGAGCAACATCGCCACGACGACGCAGGCAAGAAGAATCACGCCCTGGGCCCAGGGCTGGTTGGAAAACTTGCGTCTGCGGTGGTCGAAATTCCTTATACCCTTGTTCCAGGTATAGATCGGAAAAAGTCTCATTGATTACCGTACAAATAAATCCGCTGCCGTTCCGTCAAGGTGTCGATCCCGATACCCCAGTCCTTGAGTTTGCGGAGGGCCACTTCCCGGTCTATCGATTCAGGGACCGTATGGAGCATCTTCCCGGGTTCGCGGGAGATGGAATCCCTGTTCTCCACAAGGTACCTGGCGCTCAGGGCCTGGATGGCGAAACTCATATCCATTATTTCAGCAGGATGTCCGTCTCCGGCAGCCAGGTTCACGAGGCGTCCTTCTGCGATCACATATACCTTCTTGCCTCCAGGAAGCACATACTTCATTATATTCTGCCTTGCAGGTGACTCGCTTTCAGCTATTTCCCTAAGGTCGGTGACACTCACCTCGCAGTCGAAATGACCGGCGTTGCAACAGATGGCCCCGTCCTTCATCTTCAGGAAATGCTCTTTGGTGATAACCCTCTCGCAACCTGTGACTGTTACGAATATATCTCCGGTTGCGGCAGCCTCGGACATCGGCATCACGCTGAATCCATCCATTACCGCTTCCATAGCCTTGATAGGGTCCACCTCGGTTACTATCACCTTGGCGCCCAGTCCCTTGGCTCTCATCGCGACCCCCTTGCCGCACCATCCGTAACCAGCCACGACCACATACTTGCCGGCTACGATAAGGTTGGTGGTCCGGTTGATTCCGTCCCATACGGACTGGCCGGTTCCGTAACGGTTGTCGAAGAAGTGCTTGCAGGCGGCATCGTTGACAAGCATCATAGGGAACTGGAGTTTCTTTTCCCTGTCCATAGTCTGGAGCCTGAGGATCCCGGTCGTGGTCTCCTCGCAGCCTCCTATGACATTCCCGATCAGCTCCGGATAGTTCTCGTGGATCATTGTCACAAGGTCGCCACCGTCGTCTATGATGATGTTCGGACCTGCTTCTATCACCCTCCTTATGCCGCTCTCATACTCCTCTGGAGTGGCTGCGTGCACGGCGTACACATTGAGTCCTTCGTGAACCAGGGCGGCCGCGACGTCATCCTGGGTCGAAAGGGGATTGCTGCCTGTAATGTACATTTCAGCTCCGCCTTCTGCGAGCACTTCGCAAAGGTGGGCTGTCTTGGCCTCCAGATGGACCGACAGGGCGATCTTTATTCCGCGGAAAGGCTTAGTCTGCCTGAAATCCTTTTCAAGTCCTTCAAGCAAAGGCATATGATGCCTCACCCAATCTATCTTGAGTTCTCCGCTTTCCCAGAGAGCCTCGTTCCGTATCTCACTCATATCCTTGTTATTTTGAAGGTTTCCAAGTTCCGGCCTCTGCGTATGCTGAAGCTATTTCCTTCAGGACGGGGTCGTCTGCGGGGATTCCGGAATACTTGATGATAGTGCCTTCCACTCCGGCTTCACGGATGCTGCCGATCATCTCGACACTCTGCGGATCTTCCGGATTGTCGAAATGCAGGCAGGCCCCGATCGCCAGCAGCAGCTTGTCATAAGGAAGGCCGTATCCACGGGCGGTCATCATCGGGAGGATAAGGCGGTCGTTGGCGGCCAGTTTCCTGAGAGGATCACGGCCCACACGGTTGCAATCGTCCTTGAGGTAAGGATTGTGGAAACGCACCAGGATGCTTTCAATATATTCGAAATGCTTCTCGTGGTCGAATCCGAACTTCTTCACAAGCGCCTCCCCGCTCTGCTGCATCACCTTCCTGACGATATCCCTTACAGCTTCGTCGGCAATGCTTTCGCCGATGGTCTCATATCCCCTCAGCTTGCCGAGATATGCCAGGGCGGCGTGTCCTGTATTCAATGTGAAAAGCTTGCGCTCTACGTAAGCCAGGAGGTTGTCCACCGGCACCATTCCGGGAATATCCGGAACTCCTCCGACGAAACCGGACCTCTCCGCGTCCCACTCGAAGAACTCTTCGACGGCGACGTCCAGGGGAATTTCGCAATGGACAGGAGGAACGATACGGTCGACGGCTGCATCAGGGAATCCGACGTGGCCTTCCACCCATTCCGCCACCTTTCCGTCCAACTGGCTGAAAACAAGAGCCTTGAGCTGTGAGGTCGCCTTCAGGCCGTTCTCGCAGCACATTATGTTGAGCGGTTTTTCCACTCCGGCCTCCATCCTGGCTGCCAGGCCCTTGGCTATCGCGGGAGCCACGAACTTCAGGATCCTGATTCCCACTGCCGTTGTGATGATGTCAGCATCCACTATCTCGGAAACAACCTCTTCGCTTCCGGAATGGATAGCCTTGATGCCCGTGATCTCGATATCATAACTTCTTGTGTCTGTCACGTGTACGGTATAGCCTTTACGTTCGTTGATCTGGTCCAGCAGACTTTCCACTACATCTGCGAATGTGACCTGGTATCCGGCACGGGCCAGGACGGCACCGATGAAACCACGGCCGATATTACCTGCTCCAAACTGAATCGCTTTTTTCATCCTGATTAGATTTAACGGCGCAAAGATAGACAATTTGACCTGTTAATTGAATATATTTGCAAAGGAAAACTTTAAAACCACATACGATGAAAAGAACCATACTGGCTTTCGCCGCTGCTCTTTGTGCCTTGTCTCTCATGGCCCAGACCCCGAAGGGTGTAAAACTCCGTTTCGTCGAAGGTTCCGACCTCACTCTCGTAGGAAAACTGATGCCCGGAACGCCGAATCCCTACCATAGGGTTGATACGGTGATATTCAAGGGATTCACCAAAGGAGAGAACGCCCAGGTAAGGATGACTTCCGGGATGTCGGTAGCCTTCAAGACCAATTCCAGCATAATCACCATAAGGCCGAAATTCGGCGAAGTGCAATATCCCCAGAATTCCAACGGAATAGCTGGACACGGCTTCGACCTGTACATCAAGAAGGACGGACAGTGGTTATTCGCAGCTGCCGCCGCAAGGTCTCCTGAACTTATCGACAAGGATGTCAGCCTCATCTCCGATATGGACCACTCAGAAAAGGAGTGCCTGCTCTACCTGCCGCTGTATTCGGAACTCTGTTCGGTAGGGATCGGTATCGAAGAAGGGGCTACGATCGAGGCCATTCCGGTCCCGTTCAGGCACAGGATAGCGATATTCGGATCCAGCTACACCCACGGTTCCAGCACTTCCAGGCCCGGGATGACATATCCCGCACAGCTCACAAGGATGACCGGACTGCAGTTCCTCAGCCTGGGATGCAGCGGCAACTCCAAGCTTCAGCCATATTTCGCCGACGTCCTCGCCGCAGTTGATGCAGATGCCTTCGTATTCGACGGATTTTCAAATCCTTCCGCGGAGCTGATCAAGGAGAGGCTCTTCCCGTTCATCGAGAAGATACAGGCAGCCCATCCGGGTGTCCCGCTCATTTTCCAGAAAACGATCTGGCGAGAAAGCCGCAGCTTCAGCCTGACCGCAGAGAAAAACGAAGCGGCCAAGATGGCGATGGCCGACAGCCTTATGAAGATTGCCTGCAAGAAATACAAGGACGTCTATTGGATAACGAGCACCGACGCGTCGATGAAGAGTCACGACTCGTCGGTGGACGGTGTGCATCCTACGAACCACGGCTACACTCTGTGGGCGGAGTCCGTAAGGAAGCCTATTGTAAAGATCCTGAAAAAATACGGGATCAGGTAATACTAGCAATTCATCGCTCCGCAGCAGTGGATGACCTGTCCGCTGACATAGGATGAAAGGTCGCTGGCAAGGAAGAGTGCCACCGAGGCGACATCTTCCGGCGTACCTCCGCGACGAAGAGGAATCTGCTTGATCCAGGCATCACGGACGTCATCAGGAAGCGCGTTGGTCATATCCGACACAATGAATCCCGGAGCGATGCAGTTCGCCCTGATACCACGGGGACCCATTTCCTTGGCTATAGACTTCGCAAGGCCGATCATTCCGGCCTTGGAGGCTGAGTAGTTGCACTGTCCTGCATTGCCGGAAACTCCTACCACTGAAGACATATTGATGATGCTTCCTCCTCTCTGGCGAGCCATAACCGGAGTGACTGCGTGGATGAAGTTGAATGCGGATTTGAGATTGACGTTTATCACGGCGTCCCACTGAGCTTCGTTCATCCTGAGCATAAGGCCGTCCTTCGTGATGCCGGCGTTGTTGACCAGGATATCGATTCTTCCGAAATCGGCCAGGATCTGGTCTACTACTTCGTGAGTCTGTTCGAAATCTGCTGCATTGGATGCATATCCCTTGACTTTGTGGCCGAAAGCCTCGAGTTCCTTGATTGTTTCCTGAGCTGCTTCGTTTATCACCAGGTCGGTAAATGCCACATCAGCTCCTTCCGAAGCGAACTTAAGAGCGATCGCTTTTCCGATTCCTCTCGCTGCGCCCGTTACAAGGGCGGTTTTTCCTTCCAATAATCCCATGATAATTTATGTAATAATTCTTCTTGAGTTATTCGCGGTGCAAAGATAGCAAAAATCCAATTCTGTATCGTTTTTTTGCATTTCAAACGGAAATTGCTTACTTTTAAACGATTATACCTAAATACTAAACCATCGACCGCTTATGAAACGCCTCTTCCCCATCTTGCTTTGTGGACTGGCATCCTTGCTCTTCGGATGCAACACGACTCCGGACCCAGTCCTGACCGTCTCCCCGGAGAACCTCGCTTTCTCCGCTGAAGGAGGAGCCCAGACCGTTCAGGTCAAGGCCAACAACCCTTGGACCGCTTCTGCCAGCGGCTCGGGAATATCCGTAAATCCGTCCTCAGGGGACGGTGACGCAACCGTGACCGTCACAGCTTCGGCCACCAGTTCAACCAATCCGCTGTCGGGTACGGTCACGTTCCGCAGCGAAGGACTGGCCGCCACGGTCTCCGTCACCCAGGACGAGCGCAAGGTCATCCAGGTAGGAGACGTTATGACCATCCCGGCAGAAGGAGGCACATTCGCGGTTGATATACAATACAACACCGATTAAACCGTAGAGGTCGAGGCCTCCGCCAAGTCCTGGATATCTTTCCTGGGCACTAGGGCGCTGCAGAGCGG
>JAGDBQ010000094.1 GCA_017958985.1 Bacteroidales bacterium | reverse complement strand
TGGCCGATGATTTCGCTGACCAGGTCCCGTTTTCCGTAGACATTGACGGTCTGCAGACGTACGCTTCCGTCAGCACCGATCTTTCCGGCATAGACATCTTCCGCAAATCCAGGGAAGGCGACCACCGCCACCATCTTCGGATCGGAAGCGACCTTTTCAGCGTCGCGTCCGGCCAGACGGCCTCTGAACACCTCGCCGCCGTGTTCATCATCGCTGCCCGAGAAAGGGCGGAACGATGCCTTGGCGAAATCCACCAGGGAAGGCGAAGAAGGTGGCAGGATCCCGTCGTCGGCGAAGACGGACAGGCTCAGGCTCACCTTTGAAGAGGATTTGTTCTCGAGATATACCGAGGTGGCCGAAGAAGTTGAAGCCGCACGGTTCGCCAATACGGAAACCTCACCTCCAGACTGTTTCGACTCCCTCCTGAGGGACTCGTAACCGCTCCTGGAAACTATATCCACTCCTCCTCTCACTCTTCCGGAATTGACGGTGTTGAATATAGAAACCGTCTTGGCGTCGGAGAGAAGGTCGGTGCGTTCCTTGCCTGAGACAGTATATGCGACCAGCCTGTAATTGCCGGTGGAAGCATTGAAGGGTATGGCGATGGCTCCGGAGCCGCGTCCGTCGACCAAGCCTATCTTGGCCGTCAGCAGGGTCCCCTGCGCCGAAAAAAGCTCAAGGTAAGCCACGCTGTTGGCATCTGACAGCCGGTTGGTGGAGGCGTCGAGTGAGAAAGCCGAACACCAGATCAGTTCTCCGGCAAGGTATACATCCTTGTCAGTAGATATATAAACCCTTTCCGCTACCGCCGCGGAAATGAAGGAAGTTACACAGAAACAACTGAGTAACAATATAGTAGCTATCCTTTTCATCTCTATAACTCCCTGGTTGGCCAGAACGGTGGTTTATACTTGCTCCCGCCCATCGCCACGCAGTCGACGCATCTCTGCTCGATCCACACTATGTCTGTCTCGGACTGTTCCGGGAATGCAGGACGGAAACCATTGTAATAAAACTGATTGAGACGCTCGGGATCCGGATGGAATGTCTCGTAGCGGGTGTGGCCCTCACGATAGTATCCGGCCTCTATGTAAATGGACTTCGTAGCAATCCTGGACGCCTCTATGTATCCGATGACGACTTCGTCCGGATCGGTATCCGAATGGATATTCCCCAGTATCTGGCTAGGCTCCGGGTTGGTAAGGGAACCGGTAGAAGTCGAATTGACCTCTATCGTGTGGAGATAATCATAGCACTCCTGGGAAATCCCACGCGCCTTTACCTCGATGTAATAGAGGGTCTGGAGACGGAGGTTGTCCCTGGAGATGCTGTAGAAATCGTGGTCGACTATCCTCTCCCCTCCCGTACTCTTCGCGATAGCAAGCCCGGCCTGGTATGAACCCATATATGCCCAGCACCAGTAGTATGGGGTATAGTCCTTGTACTTGATGTAGATGCCTTGCTCAGGATCATAAGTATGGGTAGCCTGCAGCGGGGCGTGGAACTGCCATATCTCATCGAAGTCCCACCTGAAGCAGCCCGAGCCTCCAGGGCTGGACAGACTGAGCTTGAGGTCGATGGAATTCTCATCGACCACGTAATCGAGCTTGTCGAACGACGGAGCCGGCTGGACTTCCAGCCAGTCGGAAGTATAATCCGTGGAAGATGAGCCGGTTACCGGATTCATCAGACGCACCCTCAGACGGTAACGTTTGTCCGGAGACGCCTGCTCCATATTGATCGTGAAACTATCGCTGAACTTGCTGGCATCCTCGATGTACTGGTTGCCGTCCTCGTCTTCGATCCAGACGTTCCCGCTCACACCCTTGGAATACTCACCGAAAGGCCTGACGCAGCTCAGCGAAACCCTTGCAAGGTCACCGATAAGGATATCCCCCTCCACGACGAGTCCCCCGGAATCTTCCGTAGCCACTCCCGCATCGAATGGATAGATGCACCCGGCCAATGCCAGGGCAAGAGATGTCAAATACAGAAACTTTTTCATCAGAAGAGAAGGTTAAGGTTGATGTAAGGGACTTGGGTAGCGAAGACCGAGACCTTGTAGCCTTGGATGTTACGTCCTCCGCTGGTCGTGTAGAACACTGAATATGCGTTCTTGCGGCCTGTCACGTTATAACATCCCAAGGTCACGGACATATGTGTCAGTTTCTTCAGGTAGTGCCCCGGATCGATGTTCAGGGCGAGGTCCAGCCTGAAATAGTCAGGGACCCGGTAGCCGTTCCTCTCCGAATAGGCCAGGCGGTATCCGCCACCGTACTTGAACCAGCCGACCGGAACGGTCACCGGACGTCCGGTGGAGTAGTCCACGTTCGCGGAAAGGCTGAAACGGGCCGTCAAAGCATAATTGGCCACCATCTTGAAGTCGTGAGGCTTGTCGAAAGCGGTCTTGTACCAGTCGCCGCCGTTGATGGTATTGGATCCCCTGTCTTCCATTTCCTTCAGGAAAGTACGCGAGTACGTGTAAGACAGCCAACCGTTCAGTTTACCGACGCTCTTGCGAGCCATGAACTCGACTCCGTACGCCTTGCCTTTGGTTCGCACGAGGTCGTCGGCAAGGTTCTCGTTCATCACAAGCAGGGCCCCGGACTTGTAGTCGAGATAATTCCAGGTATTCTTCCAATATGCCTCGGTCGAAAGGTCAAGCTTCCCGTCGAACACCGTCCAGTAGATTCCGCCGGCTCCCTGCCAGCCCGTCACCGGCTTGATGTCGGCATCACAGAGCTTCCAGGTATCCATCGGAGATATGGAGGAAGTATTGGAAATCAAGTGGATATACTGCCTGAGAGTATTGGCCCCTGCCTTGACCGAAAGGTTCGGCGTGAAGGAATACTTGGCGGACATCCTGAACTCCGGTCCGAAGTAGAACTTCGCAGGATCCATCGCCAGGAAGGATGAAAGCCTGCCGCCGTATTCAAGGGAAATCTTCTCATCGATCCTCCAGGTATCGCCGAGGTATGCCGAAGGCTGGATGGCGTATTCGGTACGGAGTTGGCGGTCCAGGACGAAGGAATTCTCGTCGAACGGAGTCATATGGCCGCCTTGCAGGCCAAATCCAACCACCTCGGCTCCATAACTTAAAGTATGGTTGCCGGCGAAGGTTTCGAATTTCAGGCGCCCGAATACCTGATGGATGTCGGTATTCAGCCTGTAAGCCTCTGTCAAAATCTCGTAATTCTCGAGTTCGTTGCTGTACCGGTCATATCCGGCACTGGCTACGAATGAAGTATTCCCGCTGCCCTTGTGCCTCCACCTCAGGGCCGCGTTCAGATTATTGTAGCGGAACGTGGTGTCCTGGTTGAAGGAAAACTTGTCGCGGGAAAAGTATCCGAACAACTGGATGGTGTTCAGGCTGTCCACCCTGTGCGTGATCCCAAGGTTGACATCCGAGAAATCCGCCTTTCCGTCAGCATAGTTGTTGGATTTCGGAAGCTGGCCGAGGATCCAGTCGGAATAGGTGGTCCTGCCTCCGATCACGAATGTGGTCTTTCCCTTGCCAAGAGGTCCCTCCATATGGAAACGACTGGTAATCAATCCCAAACCAAGGGAACCCTTAACTTTCTTGGTGTCTCCTTCCTTGCCTCTCACATTGAGCACGGAAGAAATCCTCCCGCCATATTC
>JAGDBQ010000093.1 GCA_017958985.1 Bacteroidales bacterium | reverse complement strand
TGCAGTACTTGCTCACCCTGAGAGGGTGCACCCTGTGTTCGAGCAGGATGCGTCTCATCGTGGAATCCGCCCTCCCATCCTGCTTCAGTTCTATGATCACGGCATTTTCCAGCCTCGCTTCCAGCCCGGTTCGGGGGTTCGTGAACTCAAGCGATGAGTCGAAAGTAATCCTTTCGGTCCTTTCCTTGTTGACCAGCGTCACCCTTCTGAAATCCGTCGTGCAGGCGGGTGAGACTTCCTGAAGCCTGTACCAGGATTCCTTTCCGACGAATTCCTCCGCCTCCTTCGACCAGCGATCGGTCAATGAATATCCTTCCGGCAACCTCATCCTCTTCTTCTTCGTCCGGCCCTTGTTGTTCTTCCTCTTGACCTCCAGGAAGGTCATTCCGGTGATCCGGTATGTCCTCACCCTGATCTTCTGCCTCACCTTGCGTCCGGACCGGTGGATGCGGAACATCTCCAGGTCGGGAGTATCGAAATACATCGAATGGTAGGAAGTGACCCTTTCACCCTCTATCTCGCAGGCACGGTAGCCCATCTCCGCCGCGTCCCTGAATATCTCCAGTGCCGTTCCTTCGGTAGTGACATACTTGGTGTCGATGCGGTTCATCAGCTTGACCGCATCCATCTCTTCCAAGGAAATCGCCTCCATCGAGGCAATCACTCCGGAGGTGCTGGAGACATCGTCCATCTCACTCCTGGATTGTATATTCGAAAACCTTCACGGTCTGCAACTTGCCGTTAGGGGCATAGTTGTATTGCTTTTTCTTTGTCCCGTCCGGGTTGTATTCGTATTTCCGGATGGCGCTCGGCTTGTTCTTCTCGTTGTAGATGATGTTCTTGCTGATCTTTCCGTTCGCCCCGTATTCGAAGGTCTCGCGCCATTTCTGGCCGTACCTGGTGTATTCGATCTCCTCGATCTTCCGGCCCTGGTCATCGTAGGTGGTGATCCTGTCCAGCCATTTGGTCTGGGTCTTGGCATCGGTGTTCCACTCGCGGATCACCAGGTTCTTGCGAGCCTGCCGCTTGGCCATGGTGGCCGCATCCAGCTGTGCATATGCGCTGATGCCGAAGAGCGGAAGAAGCAGGCAGGCAAGTATCAATCTACCCAATAACTTTTTCATATTGTTTTTCGTTATTATTTATAATCCTCAGATTGTCACCATCTTGAGCTTCCTTCCCTCGAAATGGCCGAGCCTCCGGAAGCCGAACATCTTGACGTACTGGGAGAAGTAATCAAATTTGGTTCCAACCTGCTGCGGCTCGTGGGAATCCGAGCCTAGGCAGATGATTTCCCCTCCGAGTTCAAGGTAGCGGATCAGGATGTCGCGGTCCAGCTGCGGAGTCCTGAGGCCATATTGCCTGTAGGACTTGGTGTTGATCTCCAGGCCTTTCCCGTTCTCGGCGAGATAACGCAGGATCTCGTCCATCAGCCCGGGGAAATCCTTGTACAGGATGCTCTCCTTCGGGTACGGTGCATATCGGACCACATAGTCGAAATGTCCCATCACATCGAAGTCACCCAGCCATTTCATTTCCCTCAGCAAAGTCTCGAGGTACCTGCCGTATGCTTCCTTCCAGTTCTTGCCCTTGTAGTAATGTCCGTAATACGGATCAGTGTCCTCCAGATAGTGCACTGATGCGGTCACCTGGTCGAAACGCTGAGCTGCCAGCAGGTTGCGGTCGAGGTCCCGGTTATTCTCCCCAAGCCCGATCTCGATACCTTTCAGGACCTTGAATTTCTTTGCTGCAGTCCTGCCGAAGGCACCTTCGGCGACCATGCCGCCGACCCTGTCGATCTCGGCTTGCTGGGCGCGGACATCGAAAACTTCTGCAACCGCAGGTCCGGTCTTTTCCTTTATTTCCGGAACGTAGAAATCACAATGGTCGGTGAAGCAGATGCCTCCCAGCCCTTTTTCTACCGCTGCCTTGACGCTTTTTTCAATTGTGGTTTTCTGTCCGTCGAATGAGAATTGGCTATGGTTGTGCGTATCAAAAAACATATTCACGAATATAGCAATTTTTCTTATTTTTGTAAATCTTGCAATGCTTGGAATATATGATCACATTAGGTTATAAAACAAAGTTCAGCAGCCTGGTCAGGGCCGCAGGCGCCATTGGGATAGGCCTGGTCCTGGTTTTCGGAAACAACGCTCCGACAACGGTGGTCAAGATCATCGCCGCCCTCCTGGTAGTGGCGGGCCTGGTGTCCCTGGTGTACGGAATCAAGAAGAACAAGGAACAAGGGATGTACCAGATGCTCGTGATCAATGCCTGCCTGGACATCCTCCTGGGCCTCCTGCTGTTCTTCAATCCGCAATGGATAGCCGGAATCATCGTCTACCTGATCGGAATAGCCTTGATCTTGTTCGGCGCCCTCCAGCTCCTCGCCCTTGCCGGCACTCTTTCGATGCTCGGGTCGGGGTTCTCCTCCCTGATCTTGTCGGTATGCGCCATTGTCGGAGGAGCCTTCCTGCTTTTCAACCCTCTGACCATCAAGGTTATGAGCGTAATCGCAGGACTGTTTATGATTCTTTACGGAGTATCTGAAATCATATCCACCTACAAGATCGGCAAGGCCAGGAAGGAATACGAAATCCGCTTCGGGCCAAAGCCGGAAGAAGCACCGGAAACACCGGCGGGTCAAATCGACGCCTCCGGCATAGGGGACGCCAAGGAAGTGGAATTTGAAAAGGTTGACGAGCCAGGGGAATGATCACGCAGGAAACGGTCCAGAGGATTCTCGATACCGCCCGGATCGAGGAAGTGGTAGGCGACTTCGTGAAGCTCACGAAGCGCGGGTCCGACTGGTGGGGATGCTGTCCTTTCCATAACGAGAAGACTCCGTCTTTCCACGTCGTGCCCGCCAAGGGGATATACTACTGCTTCGGATGCCATAAGGTTGGTTCTGCGGTCGGCTTCGTGATGGATCACGAGCATATGTCATATCCGGATGCCCTCAGGTATCTGGCCAGGAAGTACGATATTGAGATAGAAGAAGAAGAGGAGACTGCCGAGCAGATTGCCGGCAGGCAGAGGAACGAGAGCCTGCTCCTGGTTTCTGAATATGCCGGATCCTTCTTCCAGGAAAAACTCAGGGAAGGCGAGGGTAAGGCCGTCGGCCTGTCCTACTTCCATATGAGGGGCCTCGAGGATGAGACCATCGAGAAGTACGGCCTCGGCTGGGCTCCTTCGGACCGTCATTCTTTCACCGATGCCGCCAAGGCCAAAGGATTCAAGGACGAATACCTCCTCGAAACCGGTCTGTGCACCAAGTACGACGACAGCCCCGACCTTCACGACAGGTTCGTGGAAAGGGTCACGTTCCCGATTCATTCGGTGAGCGGAAGGGTCATAGCCTTCGGCGCCAGGACCCTCAAGTCCAAGGTCGAAGGAAAGCCTTATGCCAAATATGTAAATTCCAAGGAATCAGCCATATACGTTAAGAATCAGTCGCTTTACGGCATCTGGTTCGCCAAGACTTCCATCTCCAGGGAAAACAAATGCTACCTGGTCGAAGGTTATCTGGACGTACTCTCGATGCACCAACTCGGCATAACCAACGTCGTGGCATCCAGCGGGACGGCGCTTACCGAAGGGCAGATACGTCTGATCAGGCGCTTTACCGAGAACGTCACGATAATGTATGACGGGGATCCTGCCGGAATACACGCTGCGCTGCGCGGAATAGGTATGTTCCTGAAGCAGGGGATGAATGTGAGCGTAGTCCTCCTGCCTGACGGAGACGACCCCGATTCATATTCAAGGAAGCACAGCCTGGCGGAAGTCAAGGCATTCCTGAAGGAGAACGAGAAGGATTTCGTGGAGTTCAAGAGTTCGCTGCTGATGGAAGGCACCGAAGGGGATCCGCTTAAACGTGCGAACGTGATCAACGACATAGCGGACACGGTCGCGGACATTCCAGATGCTGTCAAGCGGGATTCATATATCTCCTTCCTGAGCCAGAAGTTCGACATCCGCAGGGAAGCTCTCGAGGAGCGGATATCTTCCACAAGGTCCAAGACAATAGTTTCTCAGGCCCGCACGGTTTCCCCTTCGACGCAGAAGACCCAGGAGGCGGCCCCGGCATCTGTCCAGCCTGCTCCGACCGGACTGGAGGTCCTGGAAACCAACCATATTATGGGGAAGGCGGAGAGGGACCTGCTGGCCTTCATCCTTACATACGGGACGACGGTGCTCGAGTTCCAGAGCGATTCGGAATTCTTCACGGAATCCGAGGAGGACCGGCAGACGGTGTTCGAGTTCATAGACCAGGCCCTGGACGCGGACAACACTGAATTCGTCAACCCTGCTTACAAGGCGGTGTACGACGTTTATTCGGAGATGTATGACGAAGGTTTCTCCCAGGAGGAGATAGTGAAGAAGATGCTGGACGGAGCCGACAGGACCACCGCCTACATAGCCGCACAGCTCTCGACCGAAGAGCAGTACGATCTTACTGTCAAGAACCTGCGTGATTCGATGATGTCGAAGGTTTCCTGGCTTACGAAGTACGTCCCGAAGGCGATCCTGGTCTATCAGTCCTGCCGTCTGGAAGACTGGCTCAGCGGTTTGAAGGTAGAACTCAACAAGGCGCAGGCCATCTCCGATTCCGAAAAGGAAATCGAAGTGATGACGGAGATGGTCAAGATCCAGAAGATGCTTATCTCACTGAAAAAGCGAATACGCAGTGGCTCCGGTACGTTTCCCCAGGCCTGAGCACAGCTGACGGCCACTGAGGCTTGTTCGGAGTGTCCGGATACTTCTGGGATTCAAGGCAGATAGCTGTACGGAGGCCGTACACGATGCCTTTCTTGCCAGTTACCGTACCATCCAGGAAATTGCCCGAATACACCTGTACTCCCGGTTCATCAGTATATTCCTGAAGCAGGATACCTGTCGCCGGGCAGTAGAGTTCGACTGCAGCTACGGAATCGTCCCCATTGGTTTTGAGCACCCAGTTGTGGTCGTAGCCCTTGCCGTTACGGAGCTGGTCGTAGTCGGAGTCTATCCTTCCCCCGATGAGAGCCATCTTGTAGAAATCCATCGGACTTCCCTTGACAGTGACGATCTCGCCCGAAGTCATGAACGTCGAATCGACCGGAGTGAATTCGACGGAATTGATGCGCAGGGAATCCTCGCAGATACTGTGGTTCGCAGGGTCGCCAGACAGGTTGAAGTAGGCGTGGTTGGTCATATTGATGATGGTAGGAGCATCGGTGACTGCGTCGTAGCGGATGTCGATCTTGTTGTCCTCGGTGAGGGTGAAGGTGACATGTGCGGTAACCTTGCCTGGGAAGCCGGAATCCCCGTCAGGGGAAACCATCTCGAGCTTAAGGTGGCTTGAGTCTGCCTCCAGAACGTCATAGACCTGGTACTGCCAACCTTCAGGACCACCGTGCAGGCAATGGCCGTAATTGTTCTGAGGCAATTGGTATTCGACCCCGTCCAAGGTGAACCTGCCATCCTTGATACGGTTGGCATAACGGCCGATCGAGGCTCCGAAGTCGGTCTGGTTGTTCTCCGGGAAGTAGTCCCGGACATTGTCGAATCCGAGTATCACATCCTTGAACTCTCCGTCCCTGTCCGGTACCATTACTGATACGAGCCTGCCTCCGAAATTGGTGATGCAGACTTCCATTCCAGCCTCGTTGGTCAGTGTATACAGGGCGGTTTGTTTGCCGTTCCTTTCAGATTCGAAGTCTTTCGGATCGAGTCCGGACTTGGTCAGGACGGTGCTCTTCGGGGTGCAGCCCGCGACTACCAGTGCGGCAGCCAGAGCAAGTTTCAGAATATTCTTGGCCATTGTCTTATTTGATTATGGATCAGTTGATTACAGCGCCGTTTGCCACGGCCTCCTGAGGGGTTATGAAGCGCATCTTGCCGTCGCCTTGCTTGGCCATCAGGATCATACCGCGGGATTCTATTCCGCGGATTACCTTCGGCTGAAGGTTAGCCAGGATGCAGATCTGTTTTCCGACCATTTCTTCCGGAGAGTAATACTCGGCAATCCCGGAGACTATCGTCCGCTTGTCTATCCCGGTGTCAATGCTCAGTTTCAGGAGCTTGTCTGTCTTGGGCACCCTTTCGGCGGCGAGAACGGTAGCCGTGCGGATGTCCATCTTGCCGAAATCGTCGAAGGTGACTTCCGGCTTCGGTTCGGCGATATGGCTTGCCGCCTCCTTCGCCTCGGCCTCCTTCGCTGCCGCTGCATTGGCTTCCTTGGTAGCCTGGAGTTTCGCTACCTGGGCTTCGACTACGGAGTCTTCCACCTTGCTGAACAGGAGCTCCGCCTCACCGATCTGGTGACCTGGCTTGATGATGTCGGTCTTCCCGAGGTCAGTCCAGGAAACCACAGGTCCGCTGGCGGATATGCATCCGCAGGATGGAATCGTGTGGAGAGCTTTGGATTCGCCTTCCTTGAAGAAGTTGACGGTAGGTGTGCCTTCGCCCTTCCGGTGGTCGGTTCCGGCCACGATGCCGATTCCGAGCATCTTGCGCAGCTTCTCGGCTGCGAAAGGAGTGAACGGCTCGAATGCTATCGCAAGGTCGGCGCATATCTGCAGCGAGGTGTACAGGATGGAAGCCGTACGGTCCATATCGGTCTTCGCGACTTTCCAAGGCTCGGTGTCCGAAATGTACTTGTTGCCGACCCTGGCGATGCTCATAGCATCTTTCAGGGCCTCGCGGAAATGGAATGTCCCGATATTCGCCTCCAGGCTTTCCTTGAGAGCAGGAATCTGGGCAAGAGTCTCGGAATCAATTGGTTCCGGCTTCAGGTTGGCCGGGACCTTCCCTCCGAAGTATTTGTGGGTCAGGACCACGGCCCTGTTGACGAAGTTTCCGAATATGGCGACGAGCTCGCTGTTGTTCCTCTGCTGGAAATCCTTCCAGGTGAAGTCGTTGTCCTTGGTCTCCGGAGCGTTTGCACAGAGCACGTACCTGAGCACGTCTTCCTGGCCAGGGAAATCATCCACATATTCGTTGAGCCACACCGCCCAGTTGCGGGAAGTGGAGATCTTGTCTCCTTCCAGGTTGAGGAATTCATTGGAAGGAACATTGTCGGGAAGGATGTAGCTGCCTTCTGCCTTGAGCATCGAAGGGAACACGATGCAATGGAATACGATGTTGTCCTTGCCGATGAAATGGATAAGGCGGGTCTCAGGATCCTTCCACCATTTCTCCCAGCTTTCAGGAAGGAGCTCCTGGGTATTGGATATGTAGCCGATAGGGGCGTCGAACCATACGTACAGGACCTTTCCTTCAGCGCCTTCCACCGGGACGGGAACACCCCAGTCAAGGTCACGGCTGACAGCACGGGGCTGCAGGCCTCCGTCCAGCCAGGACTTGCATTGGCCATATACGTTGGAACGCCATTCCTTGTGCTGTTCGAGGATCCATTCCCTTAGCCAAGGCTCGTAGCGGTCCAGAGGAAGATACCAGTGCTTGGTCTTCTTCTTTATCGGCTGGGCTCCGCTCAGTTTGGATTTCGGATCGATCAGTTCCTCTGGGCTGAGCGTACTTCCGCATTTCTCGCACTGGTCCCCGTAAGCCCCGGGATTGCCGCACTTCGGACAGGTGCCGATTATATAACGGTCTGCCAGGAAGGTCTTTGCCTCCGGGTCGTAATACTGCTCGCTTTCCTTGGTGATGAACTTGTCATCGTCGTACAGCTTGCGGAAAAACTCCGAGGCATTCTTGTCGTGGACCTTGGATGTGGTCCTGGAATAGATGTCGAAGTTGATTCCCAGCTTCAGGAAGGAGTCCTTGATTATTCCGTGGTACTTGTCCACGATATCCTGAGGCGTCACGCCCTGGGTGCGGGCCTTTATGGTGATAGGAACCCCGTGCTCGTCCGATCCGCAGATGAACAGCACGTCTTCGCCGCGCATCCTCAGGTATCTGACATAGATGTCAGCCGGCACATATACGCCGGCGAGGTGACCGATATGAACCGGACCGTTGGCGTAAGGAAGGGCGCAGGTCACGAGGGTTCTCTTGAAGCTCTTTTCCATATTCAAACAATTATCCCACAAATTTAAGAAAATCTGCGGGATAATGGATATTTATATGACTGTGCTACTCTGCGAACGCGTATGAGAAGCCTTTGACCTTGTCCCAGGCACCCCTGGTGAAGTCAGGCACTTCGACCGGCATATTGCCGTTCTCGATAGAGATGGCTCCGAGTTCGCCCAGGCAGCACCATTCGGCGAGGTCGTAGACATCCATATCCAGCGGCAGTCCGTTCCTAAGGCAGTAGATGAGGCGGTAGTCCATTATGAAGTCCATTCCACCGTGCCCTCCGACCTTCTTGGCCAGTTCCTCAAGCTCGGGGGTGAGGATAGGGTTGCGGTATTCCTCCTGCATCGCCTTGATGTCCTCAGGAGAAAGGGAACGGTGCGGACTGAGCATCATTTGCTGGACCGGGTATTTCGCTACATATCCTTCGGTACCTACGATTTGATACATACGGTTGTAAGGCCTTGGCGTGAGGACATCGTGAGAAATCAGGATGGTCTTGCCTTTCTCAGTGAGTATCATTGTGTTGACCTCGTCTCCGTTCTGGAAATCGGTGCATTCTTCTCCGGTCTGGCGCTTCACCTGGGCAGGGCCGTTGACAGGTTTGGTCTCCATTGCCACCAGGGTCTTGAAACGGTCGCCCCTGTGGATATTCAGCACCTGCGCCACGGGACCGAGTCCGTGGGTAGGATAGACGTCACCCTTGTGGGTGCGGTTGAAATCAAGCCTCCAGTTGTTCCAGTAGCGGTCCCAATACTCATCGAGGCTGTGCAGGTATGCCCCTTCAACGTGCAGGACTTCACCGAATACTCCGGCCTGTGCCATCGAGAGGCAGGACAGCTCGAAGAAGTCATAGCAGCAGTTCTCCAGCATAATACAATGCTTGCGCGTCCTCTCGGACGTGTTTATCAGAGCCCAGATTTCCTCCAGGGATGTAGCTGCAGGTACTTCTACCGCGACATTCTTGCCGTGCTCCATAGCGTACAGGGCGATAGGGACGTGGTGTACCCAGTCGGTACAGATATAGACCAGGTCTATATCGTCCCTCTCGCACATCTGCTTGTAAACTTCCGTGTCCCCGGAATATTCCGCAGCTTCAGGGAATTCCCTGTCGGAAAGAGTCTTCTGCGAAGCGGCGACATTCTCCGGCAGGACATCGCAGAGAGCGACGATCTTGACTCCAGGAATATAAGTGTATCTCTCGACGGCGGAGGAGCCCCTCATTCCGAGACCTACGAATCCGACCCTTACCGTGTCGATGGCAGGAACTGTCAGTCCTATCACATTCTCCTGTCCGGCCGGGCGGGCAGGGACTTTCACCTTGATTGGCCGGGCATTCTTCGATGTCGAGCAGGCGGTTGCCGTAATAATCGCTGCGATGAGCAGCAAGTTCTTGATTTTCATAATCGTATAATGTTAATTCATTTCTTTCGTATCACGTTGAGGCCATCCCTTATCGGGAGGAGGACGGATTCCACCCTCGGGTCGGCCATCACCTTGTCATTGAAGGCCGCGATGCCCAGGGTCTGCTTGTCCTGCGGCAGAGGGTCCTGCCAAAGCTTCCCGTCCCAAAGCACATCGTCGGCCAGGATGAGGCCTCCGGGACGTACGAGGTCGAAGACCAGGTCGTAGTATTCGGAATACTCCCTCTTGTTGGCATCGATATAGACCAGGTCGTACGGACCTTCGAGGGTGGCGAGAGTCTTCCTGGCGTCACCGATATGGAGGGTTATCTTATCTTCGACTCCAGCTCTCGACCATCCTTCCCGGATCAGGTCTTCAAGTTCGTCGTTGATCTCAAGGGTGTCGATGTGCCCGTCTTCCGGGAGTCCATAGGCCAGGCAGGTAGCGGAATAGCCTGTGAACGTCCCTATTTCCAGGACCTGGCGGGCATTGGATATCTCAGCGAGGATAGTCAGCAGGCGGCCCTGGACTGCCCCCGAAAGCATCCTCGGATAGTTCGTCCTGATGTTGGTCTGCTTTTCGATCCACTCCAGAGCCTCGCTCTGTGGACTCGAATGCTTCCGAAGGTATTTCTCTGCCGCCGATTCCATATCTTCAAAGATAATGATTATCCAGTGATTTCGTCCAGGAAGAGGCCGAAACGGTTGAGGACGGGGCAGGCGAGAGATTCGTCGATGCGGATCCTGACCGCGGTTGCCGTGACTTTGTCCGTAAGGACTATGCGCTTGTATCCGATCGTGGTCTCCGAGGCGACTTCCTTCCAACTGCCGTCCGGGATGAGGACTTCCACCGTGAAAGCCTTGACCCTCTGGCCAAGTGGGATATATTCCTGGAGCAGGATTCGGTTGAACGTCTTTTCTCCGGCCAAGGTGAATGTCAGAGTGGCCTTGGTGTTGCCGTCCG
>JAGDBQ010000092.1 GCA_017958985.1 Bacteroidales bacterium | reverse complement strand
TGCGTCCACGTCCAGGGAGCAGGCGTGAAGGTGAAAGGCACTGCCGACGACCTTCTGGGAGATGACCCCCTGATAGCCCTTGACGGCGACGTCCACTTCCGTCTGGATTCCCTGACCCGCTTCCTTCCGGAAGATTCAGGAATAACTGCGAAGGGCAACCTGGACGGACAAGTGAAAGGGGAGTTCAAGCTTTCCGAACTGGACATATACAATTTCTCCGACATCGGCATCGAGGCGGCCCTGAAGAGCAACGGCATAAGGATATATGATCCCAAGGACACCCTCACCGCGTTCCTCGGGAAGACAGCCATCAACCTCGGGCCGGATGCCAAGGGGAAGAACGTGGTTTCCGCCGCGGTGGACAGCATATTCGCGGAATATGGGAAGTCCACTTTCATCAGAGGGAAGAAGGTCAATCTCTCCGCCAGCAATTCCACGGAGAATATCAAGGGACTGCCCGGCAGGCATCCTCTTATATGCAAGCTGGATGCTTCCTCGATAGGGATGATGGACCTGGATTCCTGCTTCGTCGGGGTAAACGGGACTTCGAACACCTTGAAATTCACCCCGACTCCCAAGGGGAAGGAAACGGTCCCTTACCTGAACCTCTCCAGCACCAACCAGTCGTTTACCATACGGGAGAGCGTGAACAGGTATTCCGCATCCGGGGTGGCCATCAATGTGGCGGCCCACCAGGTCGCGGCCGATAACAGGGCAAGGCGCAAGCATCTGCTCGATTCGCTGCAGAAGGTATATCCGGGAGTACCTCGCGACTCCCTGTTCTACAAGGCGTTCAGCCAGAACAGGAGGGCTATCCCGGACTATCTCTCGGAGAAGGATTTCCAGAAGAAGGACATCCACATCAGCCTTGGAGAATCCGTTTCGAAATATATCCAGGACTGGGATATCTCCGGCAACCTCAAGGTTGCGTCCGGCAAGATAATCACTCCGTACTATCCTCTCGAGAACACTTTCTCTTCGCTGAGCGGCAAGTTCAACAACAACAGCATAACCCTGTCGAACGTAACTATCAATTCCGGCCAGTCGGATGTCTCCGCCAACGGCACCCTGTCCGGCTTGAAACGTGCCCTGACTTCAAAGAGAGGGGGCCTGCTGAACCTGAACCTGAATATAAACTCTTCCGTGATCGATGTCAACGAGATCCTCCTCGCAGCCAATGCAGGCAAGCAGTTCATACCTCCGGGCGAGAACGTGGCCCTGAAGGGGGTGGATGACGGTACATACCTGGATGCGGTCAAGGGCGGAGCCGTGGTGGACACTTCGGCGGGCAGCACCTTGATAGTCCTGCCGGGCAACCTGAATGCGAAGGTGGCCGTCAATGCCAATACGGTCAGATGGTCGTCGCTCGAGACGTCGTTCGTATCGACGAACCTCGAGATGAAAGAGCGTTGCCTACAGGCTACCAACACCTTCGCAATGACGAATATGGGAGAGGCCTTCCTGGAGGGTTTCTATTCGACCCGTACGAAGAAAGACCTCAAGGCAGGCTTCGACCTGATGCTCTCGAACATAACTGCCGAGAAGGTCATCGAGCTGTTCCCTGCAGTCGACAGCATAATGCCTATGCTGAAGGCGTTCAAGGGCTTGCTCGACTGCGAAATGGCCGCGACCACATCCATCGACACCGATATGAACGTCGTGCTTCCGACCCTTACCGGAATCATCAAGATAGACGGCAAGAACCTTTCGCTCTCCGAGACGGAGGATCTGGACAAGCTGCGCAAGTCGCTGAGGTTCAAGGACAGGAACTCCAGTTACATAGATGCGATGTCGGTGCGTGGAATAATCAAGGACGACCAGCTCGAAATATTCCCGTTCCTCCTGGACGTGGACCGCTACACCGTGGCCCTCAGTGGAATACAGCAGTTCGACCAGAAATTCAAATACCACGTGGCGGCCATCAAGTCTCCGATCCCGTTCAAGTTCGGAGTGAACCTCAAGGGGGTGTTCTCCGACTGGAAATGGAAGCTAGGGAAGGCCAAGTTCAAGAGTACCAAGATCCCTCTCTTCGACGACCAGGTCGACGGGGTCCGGGTCAATCTCGTGAACGCGATCCACAACATATTCGAGAGGGGAGTGGAGCAGGCCATCAAGCAGAACGAACAGGCCCAGGCCGCCATAGAGTCGAAGAAGGCTGAGGAGAATTATTCCGCCGAGGAAACGGAGGAACTGACCGAGGCCGAGAAACAGGAACTGAACGCTGCGGAGACCGTGAAGGCAGAGGAGACCGTGAAGGCCGAGGAGCCTGAGAAGGCTGAGCCGGAGGGTTCGGGATTGCCGGAATGATAATTTGTGATTATCTTTGCAACCCTTCTGCGGGCGTGTTGGAATGGTAGACAAGCCAGACTTAGGATCTGGTGGAGAAATCCGTGAGGGTTCGAGTCCCTCCGCCCGTACACGAGACGGCCTTGAACCCTTTCCGTATTTGCCTCCTACATCGCCAAATACCCGGGCCGCCCATCCCGAAGGCAGGCCTGGCACCGATGATTGTATAAATTCCAACCCTACCGAGTCGTCCACCGAAATGTACCCCGGCAATCTTCCAAGACTGTCGGGGTTCGTGTTATGCAGGTAAATCAGTCCGTTTCAAGAGGATCAGTGACAATCGATATGGGTGAGGAATCTATCCATATCCCGGCTGATGGATTCGCTTTCGTAATGATGGACATAATGTCCGCAATCGAGATAAACCGTTTCGGCATGCATCTGCAGGGCAAACTTTTGACAATTGGATCTCCAGTTTGAAGAGACTCCTTTCCCGTTGGAAACAAACATCAGGATCGGGCAGTCAATGGCACCGGCAGATTCGACGGCGTCCGCGTTCCCGATCACCGCTTCTGCC